>CAZTJY010000102.1:0-15576 GCA_964613725.1 uncultured Parapedobacter sp.
TTTTAATGCCAAATGTTCAACTAATTAAACGGTTATCTCTTTTATTAACTGCTCACTAAATGCGCCCACGCTCATCGTTCCCAAATCACCGGCACCGTGTTTCCTTACGGAAATCGTACCATCCGCTTCCTCTTTCTCACCCACGATGAGCATATAAGGGATTTTCTTCAATTCTGCGTCTCTGATTTTGCGCCCAACCTTTTCGTCACGCAAGTCCAGTAGGCCGCGAATATCGGAATTATTGAGCGATTCTAAAAGTTTTTTCGCATATTCTTCGTATTTCTCCGATACCGGAAGAATGATAAATTGTTCCGGAGACAACCATAACGGAAACTGACCGGCGCAATGTTCAATCAACACGGCCACAAAGCGTTCCAACGAGCCAAACGGTGCGCGGTGAATCATCACCGGGCGGTGCTTCGTATTGTCGCTGCCGGTATATTCCAGTTCAAACCGCTCGGGCAGGTTGTAGTCCACTTGGATCGTGCCTAATTGCCACTTCCGCCCCAATGCATCCTTCACCATAAAGTCGAGCTTCGGGCCATAAAAGGCTGCCTCACCATATTCCACCACGGTATTCAAGCCCTTTTCGTTGGCTGCTTCGATGATGTCCTGTTCGGCGCGGTCCCAATTTTCGTCCGTACCGATATATTTACCCTTATTATCGGGATCGCGAAGCGAAATCTGTGCCGTGTAGTCTTCAAAACCCAGCGCACCAAAAACGTAGAGAACCAAGTCGATGACCTTCTTGAACTCATCTTTTACTTGATCAGGGCGACAGAATAGATGCGCATCATCTTGTGTAAAACCACGGACGCGTGTCAGACCATGCAATTCGCCACTTTGCTCATACCGATAAACCGTGCCAAATTCCGCGTAACGGATGGGTAGGTCCTTATACGAGCGGGGCTTCGTCTTATAGATTTCGCAATGGTGTGGGCAGTTCATCGGCTTCAGTAAGAACTCCTCCCCTTCCTGCGGGGTATGGATAGGCTGGAAAGAATCCGCACCGTATTTTTCGTAGTGTCCCGAAGTAACGTATAAGTTCTTGTGACCGATATGCGGGGTCACTACCGGTTCGTAACCGGCTTTGACCTGCGCCCGTTGCAGGAAATCGATTAATTTCTGCCGTAGGCGCGCACCTTTGGGCAGCCATAAGGGAAGCCCCATGCCCACCTTTTCCGAAAAAGCGAACAGTTCAAGTTCCCGACCTAACTTGCGGTGGTCGCGTTTTTTGGCTTCCTCGATCATGTGCAGGTAATCGGCCAGCTCACCGGCCTTCGGGAAGGTTACACCATATATCCGGGTCAGTTGCTTGCGGCTTTCGTCGCCGCGCCAATAAGCACCCGCCACGTTGGTGAGCTTAACCGCTTTTATAAAGCCAGTATTCGGAATGTGCGGGCCCCGGCACAAATCGGTAAAATTGCCCTGTGTGTAGAATGTGATGCTCCCGTCGGGCAGGTCTTTGATGAGGTCCAATTTATATTCATCACCTTTTTCCGTGAAATATGCCATTGCCTCGGCTTTGCTAACAGGTTTTCGTACGTACGCCGACTTTGTACGGGCCAATTCGACAATCTTGTCTTCGATCTGCCTGAAATCATCCGACGAGAATTCGCGGTCGCCAAAGTCGACGTCATAATAAAAACCAGTTTCAATGGCAGGACCTATACCAAATTTAATACCTGGATACAGTGCCTCCAATGCCTCTGCCATCAAATGGGCCGAAGAGTGCCAGAATGTGGACTTACCTTCCTTATCGTTCCAGGTGAGCAGACGCACGGTGGCGTCATGTTCGATAGGCCGCGATGTGTCCCAGATTTCGCCGTTTACTTCGGCCGCTAATATATTGCGAGCCAAGCCTTCTGAAATGGATTGGGCGATTTCCATCGCCGATGTGCCCTGTGCATATTGACGCACGGAGCCGTCCGGTAGGGTGATGTTCATCATTTACAAGTATGATTTTACGTTAATTACAAAAATCCAGTAAACCACAATACAACTGTGATTATCCGTTCGGGTGCAAAGGTAAGAAAGAAATCTAGAATATCATCCCAAAGCTTACGGTCATCCGGTTGAGGGAGTACCTGGCCGTATGGAATGAGTCGGGACCCCACATTGCGTCAGCGTTATGTTCGGCTACCTGCTGTCGTTTATAACCGATGTTAACCAAATAGCGGTCTTTGCCGCCAGCCTTCCAGCGCAAGCCGATGGCCGGATGGAACACCATGCCACCGTCGTGCCATTCGCTAGCCGCCTTTTCTTCCAACCAAGTAAACCCGTACCCCACGTTTATTGCGAAATGGGGCGACACCCGCTTGCAGGGTAAAACAGCCCGTCCGCCCACCGCTATCGGCACCAGGTGCAGGCCAAAATATTCGTCAAGGCCTACGGAAAGCCCCATACTCAATATCCGATCAAATTGCACGCCATGGAAAGTCTGCACCATCGCGGCTACCGGCGAGAAAAAATTCGCTTCCGACCACATTACGCCAATCTCAGTCTCATTGGTATAGTCGATTGTTTGTCCGTGCAGCGGGTTCCAACCGACCAAACCTATCAAAAGGACGACAAGCATGTTATGCATCCATCGCATATCCACCTCACTTTGTGTTGATACAGCTGAGTAAGCGCAACCTGTCGGGATTGCTGTAGTCGTATTGGCACACACCGTCTGGACCAGTTACAATCAGCGACTTTGTCGCCGGGATAACATCAATCGCTCCCCTGTCTTTGTGATGTTCCAACAGGTTTTCGCCGATATGCATCACGTCGGTCGCGTCAAAGCTTTTCAATCCGAAATCCCCTTCGCAAATAAACAGGCTATTTCCTTGCAGGCCCAGCCCATGCGGATTGTCCATCGGGTACGATTTAAGAAGCTTCGGATGGTAAAGGTCTTTGATGTCCAGCACATGCAAGGCGTTCTCGCTCGTGCGGCATGTCGTGCCCGATCGCAACGTAACAAAGGCGTGATCGTCATTTACTACCACCGGGTCGCAGGCCATGATATGCTCGTATACCGCCATGGGTTCAGGTGCCGAAGGCGTGCTGGCATCGAAGATGTGCATACCGGTCATCGAGCCGATAAAAAGCCGCTCTTTGAAAGGGAATATGGTTTCGATACCCCAGCCCAGGGGGATGTCCTTAACAAACTTCGGTTTATCCGCTTGATGTACGTCAAACAGCCGCAGCGACTGGTTGTCTACCGCATAAAGATGCCCGCCAAACAGTGTAAAACGTGCCATGGAACCGCCTTGCCCGTAACTCGGCCCCGAGAAATCGCCCGCTGCATTGGCAAATTCAAGCCACGTTCCGCGCCATCCTCCTATTCGCCCGTCTTCGGAGGACACGGTGGTGATGACGGTGTCTTTGTAGGTTATGAACCTCGACTGCTCGGCGTTGATGAACATATCCGGAAAGACATTTTCTACCCGTTCTACCAATTTCACGTCCTTGATATCACTGATATTAAAGGCCAGCAGGTCAATATAGCTGTCGGCATACAGGATGTCGCTGTTCACTGCGATATCCACGTTGCCCGGCACGGTGATGAAATTGATGGTTTTCGGATCCGACGGATTGCGGTTGTCCACGATGTGGATGCCTTTCTGTGGTTCGTTGATAAACAGATAATCGCCATATACATAGATCTTTCCGGTTTCAGAAATGATTTTCGGTGGTTTGACACCCACGTCCATGCTCCGGAACACATCGACCTCCCAATAAACCGGCACCTGCGTTTTATAGGTAACCGTATGTTCTACCTGGTCGCGGCAAGAAACAAATACCGCCACGACAGCCAAAAGCACGCCCATCCAACTGTTGGATAAACGACCAAGGTGCGATTTTCTTTTCATATTAAGTTAAGTTTTCAGGAACCTATAATGGTATTTTTTATTGGAAACGGCCGCTAGGGTCGAAACGCTACACCCAAATCCATTATTAATTTTGCTACCTTTGCATTTCTAAAAAGAGTATGGCACACCAAGTTCCGGAAGACGGCACATTGCTTCCATTGATGGAGGAGTTTTACACCATCCAAGGTGAGGGATATCATACGGGCAAGGCGGCTTATTTCATCCGCCTCGGTGGTTGCGACGTGGGTTGCCATTGGTGCGATGTAAAAGAAAGCTGGGACGCGGAGCTTCATCCCCTTACCGCGGCGGACACCATCATCGACCATGCCAAGCAACACCCATCAAAGGCGGTAGTGGTAACGGGTGGTGAGCCATTGCTGTACAACCTCGATTACCTTACCCATGGTTTGCAGACTGCCGGTATACAGACGTTTATGGAAACGTCGGGCGCTTACCCGTTAAGCGGCTCTTGGGATTGGATTTGCCTCTCGCCGAAGAAATTCAAAGCTCCTTTGCCCGATGTGATCGCGACTGCCGGCGAGCTGAAAGTCATCGTGTTCAATAAGAGCGATTTCGCATGGGCCGAACAGCATGCCGCCCTTGTATCTCCCACCTGCAAGCTATACCTACAGCCCGAATGGTCAAAAGCCCAAGCGATGACGCCACTTATCGTTGACTATGTGATGCAAAACCCAAAGTGGGAAATCTCCCTGCAGACTCATAAATACTTAAATATTCCGTAATCCGGTGAACGGTGAAGCGCTCTTTGAAGCCATCGAGCGCGAGCAGGAACGAAGGGGTAATCTGTAGATTTTTGGAACATTTTTTGACCATTCCATCTTAAAATAGTAAATTTGCTTATCGCGGTACAGCGACACCCATGCTAGAACAAAAACTAAAAGAAAAACAATGATGAAGAAAATCGCTACAATGTGCGTTGCATTGGTTGCTTTCGTTTGCACCACCGCGCTAGCACAACAAAACAGTAAAGCGGAATTTAAATTCGACAAAGAAACCCACGATTTCGGTAAAATCCCACAAGGGGAGCCGGTAACCCACGTATTTACGTTCGAAAATGTGGGCACAGAGCCCATCATTATCAGCGAAGTGAAACCATCTTGCGGTTGCTCGGTAGCAGAGTTCACCAAAACCCCGGTAAAACCCGGCGAGAAAGGTAAAATATCGGTAACCTACAACGCCGCAGCAAAACAACCGTTTACCAAGAACTTTACCGTACGGTCCAACACGAAGACACCGGTAAAAACCCTGTATATCAAAGGGGAAGTAGTAGGTTAACAGCCGACGTATTTCCGGAATAGTTAAAACCGCTATCAATAGCGGTTTTTTTGTGTTAAGTCAAAAGCTATCCGTACTTTTGCCACCAAAGTGCACCATAATATGCCGCCAATATCCAGAAAGGGCCGTGAGATGCCGGCCTCTCCAATACGCAAATTAACACCTTACGCCGATAAGGCGAAAGCCGATGGGAGACACGTGTATCACTTGAACATCGGACAACCCGATATCGAGACCCCGGAGGGAATGTTGGATGCTGTACGCGGCATCGATTTCAAAGTTTGGGCATACACGCCCTCAGAAGGGACGTCTTCCTACCGGAACAAGCTGAGCGGCTATTACAACAAATTGGGCTACAACATCACGCCTACCGATATCTTGGTTACCAATGGCGGTTCGGAGGCCATCACCATCGCCATGCAAGCCTGCATAAACCCCGGTGAGGAAATTATCATCCCCGAGCCTTTTTATGCGAACTACAACAGCTTTGCCCATTCGGCAGGCATTATAGTAAAGCCGATTCTTTCTTATATCGATAATGGGTTTGCGCTACCCCCAATCGAAGCTTTTGAAGAGGTTATTACCAAGAACACCCGAGCCATTGCGATATGCAGTCCGAACAACCCGACCGGGTACCTTTATTCACGCGAAGAGCTGTGGGCATTACGCGACCTGTGCATCAAGCATGACCTCTTCTTGATAGCGGACGAAGCGTACCGTGAATTCTGCTACGATGGGCGGGATTTTGTGTCACCCTTGCATTTGGAGGGCTTGGAACAACATGTCGTGGTCGTGGATACCATCAGCAAGCGGTATAGCGCATGCGGCGCACGGCTCGGCTGTATGATTACGAAAAACAAGGAATTGTGGCAGGTAGCCCTTAAGTTTGCCCAAGCCCGCCTCAGTCCACCGGCTGTAGCGCAAATCGCTGCGGAAGCGGCTGTGGATACGCCGCAAAGCTACTTTGATGCGGTGAAACAGGAATATGAAGCGCGGAGGAACACACTGGTCAACGGGCTGAATAATATCGACGGCGTATATTGCCCCAAGCCCGGCGGTGCATTCTACGTGTTGGCCCGACTACCGATAGACGACGCAGACCGGTTTTGTCAATGGATGCTGGAACACTTCGCCTACGATAACCAAACAATAATGATGGCACCAGCGAGTGGATTTTACAGCACTCCACATGAAGGTAAAGATGAGGTTAGACTAGCTTACGTGCTAAATATTAGCGATTTGAATAAATCACTAATATGTCTTGAAAGAGGACTGGCAACCTACCCCGGCCGCCGTTAGCAGGTATCGACATTTCTTTAAAGGCGATCGACCACGAATTGCAGCTGTTCGGCCTCGTTTAGCTCGGTATTGTCTAAAATAATTGCGTCGTCCGCGCGTACGAGTGGACTTTCGGCACGCGTAGTATCGATATAGTCGCGGTGTGCGAGGTTTTCGAACACTTCTTCCAGTGTAATGTCTTCTCCTTTGCTTTTCAATTCGAGGTAGCGGCGCTCGGCGCGGACTTTCGGATCGGCGGTCATGAAAATTTTCAAATGCGCATCCGGGAAAACAGTGGTGCCGATATCACGGCCATCCATCACAATGTTTTTATTCTTTCCCATCCGCTGTTGCTGGGCCACCATCGCTTTGCGCACGGCCCCTATAGTGCTGACTTCACTTACATAATCCGATACATGCATTTGCCGGATTTCGTCAGACACGTCCTCCCCGTTCAATGAGATACGCGTTTTCTCCGGCTCGATATGGAAATCGATGTGAATCCGGTCCAATGCCACAGCCACTTTTTCTTCATCCGTTATCGGCACCGCATGCCGAATGAAATAAAGCGTAACCGCCCGGTACATTGCCCCGCTATCGATGTAAAGGTAATGCAGTTTTCCGGCCAATGCCTTGGCCAGCGTACTTTTACCACAAGAGGAATAGCCGTCGATAGCTATAATTTTATTCGTCGTGGCCATAGGATTAATTTTGCCCGCCGATAAGAACGCCGGGCTTATTCAACACCGGAATTTTAATCAAGTTATCGTCGATGATACTCTCGGGAAGAAAGATATACTTCTTGTCGTATATTGTACCGTCGATATAATAGCTGAGCCAATATTCGTTAGTGAGTCCGAATACTTGTTCATCGATAGCTTCAATCCTCGCATAATCATGCGGGTCTATATCGCCTATAAAATGCCGCAAAACCGACGTCTTCACCTCCTTCTCGTCCTTCACTCCGTAGCCTTTTGAACTGACCATCACATTGTTGATTGGCTGGTCTTTCTCATTGATGAGATATACATTCCATGTTTTGCCCGTCGGCGTTTCGCCTTCAAGCACCACCGCGATGGAAATATCTTCGACAATATTTAGGGGTAGGTCTTTTTTCATTTATTTACTTTTTTCCCCGTGCTTTCTTCTTGGGTTTCTTCTCATCTTCCGCAGCCCATTTAATAACGTCTTCATACGTAATGTCATTTACCTCTGTACCTTTGGGGATTTTGACATTCTGCTTTCCGAAGCGTATGAAGGGCCCCCAACGTCCATTCTCGATGCGCGCGTCCGCATTTTCTGCGAATACTTTGATGATTTTCTCTTTGTCTTTCTGCCGCTTATCCTTAATGATTTCTATGGCCGAGTCAGTGGTCACATCAAGCGGATCCATTCCCTTGGGCAGCGAAAAAAACGCGTTGTCGTGCCGAATGTATGGCCCGAAGCGCCCCACGGCAACCGTCATCTCCTTGCCTTCGAACTCCCCTACTTTCTTAGGCAGCTTGAACAAATCGAGGGCCTCCTCAAACGTGATGGTCTCAATCATCTGCCCTGGCCGTAAACTGGCGTACCGAGGCTTTTCCTCATCGTCTGGTGAACCGATCTGTACCATCGGGCCAAAGCGTCCAATACGTACACTAACCCGCTTTCCGGTTCCTGGCTCTTCCCCCAGCTCCCGCTCGTTCGTTGCCCGGTCGGCATGCTTCGTGGTCGTTTCTACTTCCTGGTGGAACGGACCATAAAAACTATGCAGCATCGCTGTCCACTCCTTCATGCCTTGTGCGATCTCATCAAATTCCTTCTCCACCTTCGCGGTGAAGTTGAAATCCACGATCCCGTTGAAGTGCTCAACCAGAAAATCATTCACCACCACGCCGATATCGGTAGGAAACAACTTTGATTTCTCGGCACCCGTGGTCTCTGTTTTGATGTGCGACGATATCGAACCGCCTTCCAATTCCAACACCCGGTAATCACGGGGCTTACCATCGCGGCTCTCTTTGACCACGTAGCCCCGGTTTTGGATCGTGGAAATGGTAGGTGCGTAGGTAGACGGACGCCCGATGCCCAATTCTTCAAGTTTTTTCACCAAACTTGCTTCCGTATAACGTGCCGGGGGACGGGAGAAACGTTCAGTTGCAGTCATCTGCTTCAACCGTACTTGTTGTCCTCGTACTAATGGCGGCAACAATGCATTATCGGTATCGCTATCGAGGTTGGGATCGTGCTCCTCATCAGTAGACTCGAAATAAACTTTCAGAAAGCCGTCGAACCGCATCACCTCGCCATTGGCCACCAGTTCTTCCTCACGGGCGGAAATCCCGATTTTCGCCGTCGTTTTCTCAAATTCGGCCTCGCTCATCTGCGATGCAATGGCTCGCTTCCAGATCAGCTCATATAACCGACGCTCAGCGCTGTCGCCCCCGAGCGTGTGCTGGTCAAAGTATGTCGGTCTAATCGCCTCATGCGCTTCCTGAGCTCCTGCCGACTTGGTGCGATACTGGCGGCGCTTATGGTACTTATCGCCATAGGCAGACCGGATTTCCTGTTCTGCGCCTTGAAGGGCCGTATCGCTGAGGTTCACCGAATCTGTACGCATATAGGTGATGCGACCGGCCTCGTAGAGCCGCTGGGCAACAGCCATGGTGCGTGCCACCGAAAATCCAAGCTTCCGACTAGCTTCCTGTTGCAGTGTGGAAGTGGTGAATGGCGCGGCCGGACTGCGTTTCGAGGGCTTGGTTTCCAGGCTATTGATTACAAAGTCGGCCGAAATGCAATCGGCAAGAAACCGTTCGGCTTCAGCGGCTTCGGCAAACCGTTTCGGAAGCTCAGCCTTGAATAGTTCCTTTGCGTTGTCGGTATGGAAAATAGCGACAATTTTGAACGCCGCCTCAGCCGTGAATCGATTGATTTCACGCTCACGATCAACAATCAGCCGAACGGCAACGGATTGTACACGACCCGCAGAGAGAGACGGCTTTACCTTTTTCCATAGCACCGGCGAAAGTTCGAAACCCACCAAGCGGTCCAGTACCCGCCGGGCCTGCTGCGCGTTGACGAGATTGAAATCGATTCCCCGCGGCGTTTCAATGGCCCGGAGTATAGCAGGTTTGGTAATCTCATGAAACACGATCCGCTTGGTCTTTTCATCATCGAGGCCCAATGTTTCATAAAGGTGCCAAGAAATCGCCTCTCCTTCGCGATCCTCATCCGATGCCAGCCATACGGTCTCAGCTGCCTTCGCTAATTTCTTCAACTCGCTCACCACCGCCTTTTTATCTGCAGGGACTTCGTAGCGCTGGGAAAAATTATTTGATGTATCGATTGCATCGTCTGTTTTTACCAGGTCGCGAATATGGCCATAGCTCGATTTTACCATGAAATCTTTGCCAAGGTACCCTTCTATTGTTTTTGCTTTCGCTGGTGACTCTACAATCAGTAAATTCTTTGCCATTGATTTTTTTGGATTTCTGCAAACTTAGATAAATTTGTTTTATATGCAATAAATTGCCTAGTATGTAGCGCAAATTATTCATGCCGGTCGCCTCCTCAGGATACTGGCGGCATACGCGATGCAGTTTATCGTTTATCCCATGGGAAGGTGAATTATTTAGAAGGTGAATTATTAAAAAGCAGGGTTAAGCCGAAAAAGATAATTCAAAAAAGCAAGTCAAGAAGGAAAAAGCAAGCAAATACCACAGACGCCACACCGTTCGTCGTCATGAATGCCCTATCTACCTTACTTAAATCGGTTGGAGTAACGATACGGTGCTGGTAAACAAGTAACGCGCAGTAAAACAACACGCCCATAAGATAAAACCAACCGAGTGGAATGATCCATATGGGGAGAACAACGAAAATAGCCGACAATACATGGAAGACACGCGAAACGCGTAGTGCCGCACGCTTACCCAGCCACACGGGAATGGAATTAAGCTGGTGTTCGCGGTCGAACGCCTCATCCTGGAGCGCATAGATAATATCAAACCCAGCTACCCAGAATAAAACGGCACATGCATAAAATACCGGCACCACATGGAACGCACCGGTAACCACTAAATAAGCGCCCAGTGGCGCAAGCCCAAGTCCGAGCCCCAATATGAGGTGGCACAACGCAGTGAACCGCTTGGTATAGCTATAACCTAGCACCACCGCCAGAGCTACCGGTGACAAGTAAAAGCAAATCGGGTTGATCAGCCACGTAGCGGCTACAAAAAGGCCCGCATTGGCCACAGTAAATCCAAGCGCCTGACCAGCACTGATTCGGCCTGCCGGAATATCGCGCATGGCCGTACGGGGGTTGGCGGCGTCGATATTCCGGTCCAGATAGCGATTAAATGCCATCGCCGCATTGCGGGCGAAAACCATACAGGCCACCATCAGCACCAGTTTGAACCAACTGAAATCGGCAGTGGTGGTTTGGACGGCGAGAAAAAAGCCAATAACGGCAAATGGAAGGGCAAATACACTATGCGCGAAAAGGACAAGCGAAAAATATTTCTTCATAAGTAGCAATCAGCGATTTGTCGTATCGATCGGTTGAAAGTTTTCATTGATTTCGTCGATGGCAGCCAACAGCTCGTCACATCCCGCCCGCGTCTCAGACGACGTGAGAAAATGCGGCGGCGTCTCTTCAAACCATTGGAGCAATGCGCGATGGAAGCGTTCTACATTCGTGTTGGCCTTGCCTATGGACAGCTTGTCAGCTTTGGTAAAGACCAATAAAAATGGAATTCCATTCTCGCCAAGCCAACAGCAGAAATCCAGATCGTTCTTTTGCGGCTCATGGCGACTGTCGATCAACACAAAAACACATTGTAGGTTTTCGCGCATCGACAGGTAGCGACGGATGAATTTTTCCCATGATGCACGGTTGGTCTTCGACGTTTTGGCAAAGCCATAACCCGGCAAATCCACCAGGTACCACGCCTCATTAATTAAAAAATGGTTGATCAGCTGTGTCTTCCCCGGCGTTTGGGAGGTCTTGGCCAACTGGCGATTTCCGGTGAGGGCGTTGATAAGCGACGACTTCCCTACGTTAGAACGGCCAATGAATGCATATTCCGGCAGACTGGCCGGCGGCAACTGGTCCACACGGGTATTACTACAAACGAATGTCGCTGTTTTTACCACCATGTTGCAAACTTAGGTAAATTTAGTCATCTGCCTACGTCCTTTGGGGCAATTCATCAAAATATGTACATTAGCCAAATATTAAGAAACGCAATAACTATTTTCAAAATGAGGGGCGTATGCTTATTATTTATTGCTATCGTGATATGGTCGGCCGCTTCAGGCCAACAACGGTACGTGTTGGCAATCCATGGCGGTGCAGGGACCATTTTGAAAGAAAACATGACACCTGAACGCGAGCAAGCATTCAGGGACGCGCTCATAGCAGCGCTTCGCTCGGGTTACGCACAGTTACAAGCCGGTGGCACCAGCTTGGACGCCGTGGAGGCTGCTATCCTCGTGATGGAAGACAATCCGCTATTCAACGCCGGAAAGGGAGCAGTGTTTACACATGAAGGTCATAATGAGTTGGATGCTGCCGTTATGTGGGGGCCGACACGTACAGCTGGATCAGTAGCAGGCGTGACCACGATCCGCAACCCCATCCGAGCGGCGCGAGCAGTGATGGAACAGTCCGATCATGTGATGCTCACCGGAAAAGGTGCGGAAACATTTGCTGCAGCGAAAGGGCTCGAACTCGTAAGCCCGGATTATTTTCGTACCGAAGCACGATGGCACGGGTTGCAGCGGTCATTGAAACTAGATTCATTGAAGGCAAGCGACAATAAATTCGGTACCGTGGGGGCCGTTGCGTTAGACCGCGACGGTCGCCTTGCCGCGGGCACTTCGACGGGGGGCATGACCAATAAACGGTATGGCCGCATAGGTGATTCACCCATCATCGGTGCAGGCACCTATGCCAACGAACAGGTGGCTGTGTCGTGCACGGGCTGGGGCGAATTTTTCATCCGCGGGGTAGCAGCGTATGATGTCGCAGCTAGGATGGCCTACCTCAGCGTGCCGTTGGCCGAAGCCGCATCGGCCGTTATTGATCACATCGGTGCGATGGGCGGCGATGGCGGCATGATCGCGCTGGATCAAAAAGGCAACATAGCTATGCCATTCAGCACGGCCGGCATGTACCGCGGCGCAATCACCGCATCGGGCGAAATTGAAATAGCGATATATAGATGATCGGATTCGGAAAATGCCCTCGTTATATATGCTGCCTGTTGGCCGTGACCGTAACCCTTAGCGGATGCCTCACCCGGAAGAATGCATTACCACCCGACAGGAAGGTGGCATCCACACCTCGCAAACATGCGCCCAAAGGATCGATCCTTACGGATGCATCGTCCGCTCCGAAAGGCGTGCGCACGGGGAAACAACTATTGGAAGGTTACGCCGCTGTATTGGGCGTGCCAGTTTACGAACTGCAACGCCCCGAACTGTATGGATTTATAGACGACTGGATGGGTGTACCGCACCGAACCGGTGGAAACGACCACCGGGGGCTCGATTGCTCGGCTTTTGTGGGGCTGGTGATGCGGGAAGTGTACGATAAAGATGTGCCGCGGGCATCCGCGGATATGGCCGAACACATCAAACGTAAATATGAGCGACAACTTCGGGAAGGCGACCTCGTTTTCTTCTCCTTTGGCCGAAGGAACATAGACCACGTGGGCGTCTACCTGCACAACCATAAGTTCGTGCATGTTTCCACCAGCAAGGGGGTTATCATCAGTGATCTCCGCGATCCATGGTATTACAAATATTTCACGCGGGCGGGAACCATGCGGTAAGACATGTGTCACCCATTTTGAAAGCTTCGCTACTTTCCTTAGTTTAGCCGATGTAAGTAAACATAACAACGAATCATGAATAAACTACTGAACATTACATTATTGGTTTGTATCGCTACAGCCTGCCAGCAAACGCAGAAACAACAAGAGGAGACACCGCAAACTGACCCGAACGCCATCACATGTGATGCCATCGGACCGGTAAAACTAGCATATTCTTACGCCGCATTGGACAGCGCCATTGGCGCCAATAACCTGGAAAACGGAACAACCGACGTGGATGGCCAAACCATACACATCACCAAAGTTTTCCCGAACGAGGCAGAAGAAATCACTGTTTATTGGGCTGAAGGCCAAGAGCCTTATACCACCATTACCAAGATTGCCGTTGCAAATAATTTCGGCCCCTACCAAACCGCAGAAGGGCTCCGCGTGGGGTCTACGTTGAATGAAGTGAAGTCATTGAACAACTTCATGCCCATTACGATGACCAATTTCTACAACAGCCTGGATGGATTTGCAACCATACGCGGTTTTAATGGTGGTGATATCGAAACTAACTATCCGTGTATTGGCGGCAAGCTGGATATTGTGAAGCAACGGGGCGTGGATGTGCGGACGTTGGATGAAATAAAACCGGAAGCGGAGCTACAATCATCGCATAAACTCTTCAACTCCATTGACGTAGAGGTCGTGGAACTAAGTATTTCTGCACCATAGCTACTCGATTCCGATTACCCGCGCCACGTTGTCCTTTAGTTTTGTCACGTCGGTTTTCAATCCGCCGTATAGCGACAGTACGTTGACTGGCCGCTGCTGGATATGCTTGAAATTATGCAGCCAGCCCATTTCGAGGAATAGGAAAAAACCGCCGATTTTATAATCGGCACCCACGCCATTACGCAGCGTGGGCGTCAGGTGCGCAGCCGTTTCGATGCTTACTTTGCCCGCAGTCGATGAGACGGCTGCCCGTGGCTCCACGATAACGCCGATACCCGGTCCGGCGAATGCATATGCATTCAGTTTATCCACTTGTTTGCGAATACCGCCAGCCAAGTTAAGGATATAGAAATTACTGCGACCGCGGTCTAAATCATACGGGTATTCCGCATCGTGCACCTGTTGGTTATAACGGAACGTGAGGAAGTCAATTGACGGATAGACAAAATAATGCTTATTCGCCAGTGAAATGTCGAGCCCGAGGCTATTCGAGAATTTTGCCTGCAGCACATCGTTGGTTTCACCCAGTGCGAACCCCCATCCCATCCCGCTGGTGACAAAAACCTTGCGGTGATGTATCGAGTCCGTCTCGGACTGGGCGGTCGCGTTGCCCGCAACCAGCATGGACAAAAAAATAATCAATCTTTTTGGCATCGCTTCTAATTCATTCTGACACTAAAACAGGAGCAGCAGCAAAAGGTTTCAACCTTATAGATATCCCCTACTTTGTGGTCCGTGGTTGAACAATAAATCGACAATACTAAGGTCTGCAATGAATCCATGTTTAGATGCGAACACTTGATAATACGGTTTTCCACCGTTTACCGCCGGATTCCTTTTCGGGTGGATGACCTGCCTGAAGTCCGTGCCAGCCGGATAGTCATCGCGATACGCCGTGGTGTGCTCCACGTCCTTCCCTATTTTCATTAAACGGAGGAGCAGTGCCAACTGTGCTTCGTTGAAATCGAACAACCATTCAAAACGCTGCCGATAAAATGGAGCAAAATCATCTTCGTAATACTCAAAATATGCCGAGCTACGGTAGGCAGTCTGCAAACTAGCCCAATGCAAACGCTGCCAATCAGCCTCGTAACTAATCCGCACATCTTTCATGGCTGTACGATTTTTGCTTCCATGATGCACCGGAATAATTAGGTCGAGACGGCCATTAGCTCCATAAACGGACGTACGGTTTCGGTAGGTCTGCTTTGGGTAGTGCTCGTATCCGTCAAGCTGCACAGGCGCCGACGAGCCATTGAGTATGCTGAAATAGGAAATCGGTGGTAAATAACAAGCAGGTAAAACAAGTGGATTTTCCATGTATGGCAAGAAAGATTAATTTGCGCGGTAAACTTAGCTAAAGTTACCCTCAAACGCAATTTTATCGTATTGCATATAAACATAACTTTATCTAAGTTTGCGGCTTCGTGCACCATAAATGGCCAACATGCGAAACGTTTCCGTTTTGTCCTTCTTTATACACTTGATTTCCCTGCTGCCATTCCGGGTACTCTACGTATTGTCTGATTTAGGTTATGTGTTACTGTACCACATTATTAGCTATCGGAAAACTGTCGTTTTTGAGAATTTGAGGAATGCGTTCCCCGAGA
>CAZTJY010000103.1:0-15501 GCA_964613725.1 uncultured Parapedobacter sp.
CAAATATAAACCTAAATTATGAAAAGACAAATTTTATAAATTTTACTAACTGCCTATATAACGCATGTTATCACTGTACTTCGGGCACCCACCTTCTTGCGTTGCAACGAAAGCACTTAACAAAATGGCTTGTTGCAGGCAATGGGCAATCGGATTATGGGCAAGTTTGTTGGCTATAAATGCGGCTAGGAATGCATCTCCACAGCCTACCGTATTGACCACATTCACCGGGGTAGCGGGAAGAACGAGTTGTTCTCCGTCTGCGAAATACATAGCACCGTCAGGGCCCATCGTAATGATAATTTCCGATAGATTAGGGAATTTTGCTCGTAACACGGCGACGATATCTTCGTAGGGTTGTATTCCACACCCGTACCATTTTCCCAACAAGGCCAGCTCTTCGTCATTTACCTTTAGGGTATCGCACTCGCCAAGTAACAACGCGATACTTTCTCGTGTATAGTGCGATTGACGCAGGTTGATATCAAACACCTTCCAATTGGCAAACTTCAGATAGGTATATAAAGAATGCCGGGATACTTCGCTGCGCGCGGCTAGACTTCCGTAGATGAATACGTCGGCAGTTTGGATGGTGGAAAACAACTGGGGGGTTGTTGGGATGTGATCCCAGGCCACATTAGGTGTGATTTCGTAGGTTACGCTGCCTCCAGAGGGTTTGACCACCACGGTTGAAGTGGGGTAGGTATCTGAAACATCACAGTAATGATCTCCTAGGCCCATTTCATGCAGCTGGGCAAGTATATCTTTTCCGTCTTGGTCGTTCCCGACCTGGCTGACGATCTTGCTGGTAACACCCAGCTGCGAGAGGTGATAACAGACGTTCAAGGGCGCCCCTCCGATTTGCTTGCCCTTATCGAATACATCCCATAGCACCTCGCCAAAACAAATGGCATAGCTTGTTTTTATCATAATGATCTTCAACGAACGAAAACTCAGTTCACATCTACTAAAACCTTGAGCGTTTGCGCGGCATGCGCATCGATAAACTGGTATGCGGCTTTATAATCTTCAAATCCAAAGCGTTGCGTAATAAGCGGTTTTAGTTGAAGCTTGCCTTCTACAGCATATTGTATGGCGGCTTTGTAGTCTTCATCTTTATACATCATGCTCCCTTGCACCGTGAGTTCATGCTCGCCTACGAATCCCATGTTGAGCCGAGGAAGCGCTTCGTATACGCCTACGATGAGCACTTGGCCGCCTTTTTCGACGTGGTCAATCAAGTTATGCAGTGCGGGCTCCACCCCAACGGCTTCAATACCCACCTGGAACGTCTCCTCCCCCAAAATCCGTTGTACGCCATCCGAAAAACTTTCATTGGTGAGGTCGATTGTATCCGTAATGCCCAGCTCGTGGAGCAGACCTAGTCTAAAGGCATTGAAATCCGTTACGATAATTCGTTTTGCCCCGCTAATCTTGGCAAACTGGGCAATAAGGTTGCCAATTGGCCCGGCCCCGGTAATCACCACATTCTTTGATTCGATAGCCGTAATCATCGCGGTTGCATGCGCCGCTACCGCTGCGGGTTCAATCAGCGCAATTTCATCGTAGCTCACCGCATCGGGCACCACGTATGTCCGTTCTTCGGGCAGTACAAACAGGTCTTGCGCCACACCGGGAGCTTGAAAGCCTTCGACTTTTAGGTTAGAACAAACGTTGTAGCGCCCTGCCCGGCAGGGGCCGCATGTACCGCACGTGCGTTGAGGCCTGCCGGTTACTTTATCACCGACTTTAACCCGTGTAATTGCACTGCCGACAGCAACCACCTGCCCGCTGTACTCGTGTCCTTGAATCACTGGGAATGGCGTAAATGGATGTTTGCCATGGTATACGTGGATATCGGAACCACATACACCGATTTTCTTAATGTTGACCAATACTTCATCCGGCCCTATTTCCTTGATATCCGCCACTTCGGAAATCTCAATATTTCCTGGCGTTAACATCGTTGCTCTTTTCATGCTACTGAACTTATTTTTTTATGCTTTTTTTGATAATACAGATAGAGAATGGTGCCCAAAGTAATCAAGATACCGCCGAATCCCAAAACAACTAACGTATGGGTGGTCTGGAATAAACTCAGCACCAACATCGCTGCACCTACGATTAATACCGAAATGGCGCACAATTTAACTGGATAATCGGAAGCGAGCATCGGCGTGTCCGCTATTGATTGTTCTTTATACTGATGAATGTTTACCCAGCCGGCGTCCACGTGCTTACTGGTCCATTCGTTGATGATGAGCATGACTAAGGGGGTGAAAATCCCCATGGCCAGTTCGAAGATACGCTCATACTGCTGGAATACTGCACTCGCCTGAGACAACAAAGGAATCGATTGGAACCAACCGCCTTCTTGAAAACCGAACTTCAGCACGATCACTACCACGATGCTGACAAAGGTGACCATCCAGGCAGCACGAAGCCCCAACCGAGAAGAAAAGATGCCCCAAATGGTGGGTAGCACCAACGGTCCCGATAAAATAGCGACGGAACTAATCACATAGCCGGTGTAGGTGCCCAGTGCAGGTATCAGGTAGGCCCCCGCCATGGCAACGCCCCCTAAGAGCACCGTGCATACGCGGCCAACCAGAACCAGCTCTTTTTCGGTGGCCTGTTTCCGAAAAATCCCCTGATAGAATTCGGTGGTAAACGCACCGGCGAATACATTCAGGTAGGTGGTTACCGTGCTGGCCGTTGCGGAACACATGGCGGCAATCATAAGCCCCAACATACCGGTCGGCAGCACGAGCTGACACGCTAAAATGTATGCCTGTTCGGGGTCAACGGAATCGTCATGTATCCTGAATAGCATCGGCGGCAGCATCCAGATGAAGGGACTGATGAGGTATAGTATCCCGAAAAGGTATGAAGAACGCTTTGCATCCCGTGGTGAGGGTACGCAGGAAAACCGCTGAATATATCCCCATTCGCCCCCCAGTTTGAAAAAATAAATGACAATCCAGCCGATTAGGAATGCAATCGAAAACTCTTCACTGATCGGCTTAAAAAAGTTTACCGGTGCCCGGTTAGCCAGGTCAGTCACACCACCAACCTCAGCCAGTAGGAGGGGTACCACCGCAATCACCGAAATAAAAAGGATGATGAATTGAAGGGCATCGGTCATCAATACCGCCCACAACCCACCACCAGATGTGATTAGTATCACCAGTATACAGATGACAAAAGAGGCGATGTTGACGGAAAGGTAGCCCGTGTCGGGGTCGGCCAACAGGTGATCTACGGGCAGCGGGATCAAGGCTGCAATGATTACAGCGAGGGCATAGATAGCACCGCCCATGGTAAAAATACCCACCAACCCCTGGATTAGGGTATAAAATTGCACGATGGATCGGCCGAATCGATCGGTGAGGAATTCTGCGGCCGAGTCATATCCGAAACTTTTCCAGCGTGCCGCCAGAAATCGCCCCACTAAAAGTGACGAAATACCAATGGCCATCAGAATTGATATAGCCACAGCCCCATCGCTATACGCGATTCCGCCCCATACCACGAAGGTACCGGCAGAGAAGGTGGTCATGAAGGCAGAAAGACCGGAAAGCCACCAAGGCGATTGCCCCCCGGCGTTGAACATGTCTTTCGTGGAGCTCATCCGCGAGAATAAGCTTCCCATGATGACCAGCCCGATCAAATAGGCGATGAACACACCAATATCTATACTACTCATTTATCTTTTTTCTTTTAATCAATTGCTTAAGTACGGCCCGAACCGCTCTTTTACCACGTGCCCCGGCTGGTTATCGTCAAGCACAACCACTTCGTATTTTCCGTCCGGATAGACGCGTATAACCACATGTCCCTGGTCGCCTTTCAGCTTATCCACATTATAGGTTGTCCTGGTTTCTTCCATGATGTTGGTCACGAAAATATCCCGCTCGCCCGGAAATGTCTTTTCGGATATCATCCGTCGATACACGCTCATCGCCGGCTGGCTGGCACCCCAGGTCGGAATGACGATGACCCGTGGCCGTAGCATACGCAGGAAAGGAACACTATTGGCATCGTAATTTCCGTGGTGGTTGGCCTTCATTGCTTCTACCGGACCCGTAACCACCGCTATCGGTGTTTCGATATCTTTCCAATATTCCAGTGGTCCGGCCATCTCGAAATCCCGCACACCGATATCCGCACCGGTAAAGTAATCAAATTTACCATACGATATCCGGAGGGCAATGCTCAGGTTATTCTCCGAAGGAATTTCACCATTCAAATCCTTCAGGTCAGGGATATGGCTCCGGCTTACCGAATCCACGCCCGTCCACACATGGCCGTTTGCAGCAATATTCCGTACCTCAAACGCAGGGTAATCTTCCGGGTGATGCACCAGGGTTACCTGTTTGTTGGAGCCCACTCGGATTTGTTCGGCCGCGACGCCTTCGTGCTTGACCTTCGACTGGACGAAAGCGATATAATTCGCCGAATTCTTAGCGTCTTGCGGTACTGGCCAGTCGTAGTTTGGCCAGCCCCTGTCTATCATCCGGGAGAAAGGGAGCAGTTCGCCCACCTCGGTGATGCCGGACAACTTGAACGCGCCATTTGAAGATTGCGGCGACTGGTCGGTGATATTCCCCATATGGTCCCAATGGAAATGGGACAGCATGAAGTAGTCAATCTTGCCATTCCCCGTTTGCTCCAAGAGTGGCTTGATGTATTCGGCAATCCAGGTACCGGGCGACTTGGATCCGTCGGGCTTCGGGTCGGTTGCCCAAGGTTTCTTACTGCCGGCTGCGCCGGCATCCAATAACATAGTGGTTCCATCGGGGAACACAAAAAAGGAAGACTCGCCTTTCCCCGTGTTGATTTGATGGATATCCATATAGCCCGGGCGCCAGTGTTCGAGCGCCGTCTGCGCGTGCACCGCGAGGTGGGAACCGGCAAAGAAAAATGCGATAACAAGACTGATCTGTTTCATTGACATAAATTTTTAAATTTCAATAAGGCCATTTTGACCGACGACAGTCGATTGGAGCGCTTGTATATCCACGACACGCGGCGTTACCCCGTCAGCGGCACTGATAGCGGCCGCAATCCCGGCCGCATGACCGATTGCCCCACAAGTTGCCCCCACGCGTATCGACCCCATCGCTTCCCGGTCTGCCGAGATACAACGGCCCGCAACGACCAGATTCTCCACGCGTTTAGGAAGCATCGCTCGGTAAGGGATTTGAAACGGCACGGGCACATACATCCGGTGCATACCCGTTTCACCTTTCGGTGGATGCACATCAATGGGCCAAGCACCTAAGGCGATGCTATCTTCAAACTTCGCCGATTGATGGATGTCCGCTCCCGTCATCGTATAAACGCCGTCCAAGCGCCTGGTTTCGCGGATGCCCATGGTAGAAGCCGTCCTCATCAGCCAGGCCTGTTGGAAGCCAGCGCAATGCTCCCTGTAGTAATTGACCATGCGATTTACGTTTTCCCGGCCTTCGATTTCGGCGCGGGTCAAATCGTCCGAGTCGATAGCCGATCCATAGATTCGTGTGGTGTTTACCCATGGATAACGGGTCCGGAGCCCACCAAACCAAGGGCCACCAAACACCGGCAAATCACCGTTTTTTGAGGCGGTACGCAGCATGTCACGGTCAATGTCTACATCCCGGCGCCTGGAGGTGTACGTCTTCAGCAAGTATTCATCCAGATAACCGGGCTCAGGTCCCATCGGAACGACTAACTCATCTTCGTAATCTAAATCGCAGTTTTTCTGAAAATCGGCCAGAAAAAAGGGGAGTGTCATTGGTTGCAGTTCATTAGACAGGTGAAACGATTCGTTGGCGCGCGCAAATACGTCGCCATTGCCCGAACAGTCCACTACACATTTGGCCATGATGACCGTTCGGCCATCAACGTTTTCCACGATCACGCCCCGGAGGTTGTCACCCTCCATCACCACGTCGGCTACCCAGGAATGCAGCAGGCATTTTACGCCTGCATCTATCAGGAGTTGGTCGGCGATCAATTTCATGATCTCAGGGTCGGAACTGAGTACCCAGCTCCGGTTGTCTTCCGCCCCACCAATCGCCGCCGCTTTAACGATCCACTCCTCGGTCACTCCTTTCACTACGCGGTCATACGGGCGCAGCCAACTGTTGAACCCCGCCAAGGTGATGACCAAACCATTTGTCCACATGCCACCGAACGAACCAAGGTTCTCGACGATCATGGTTCGTGCTCCGGCCCTCGCCGCGCCAACGGCAGCGGCTACGCCAGAGGGACCACCCCCTACAACGAGCACGTCGACCTCATCCCGGACCACCAACTTCCTAGCTGGCTCGCTAAACGTTTTCTTATTTGTCATTGTTAATATTCTACTGTTCGGATCCGTAAATTACGGATAATTGTGTGTTTTGATGCTTCCAGCTGAAACGAGAATGGCGTACGGTGCAGCAGCACCTGATAACGGAACGGCGTGAATTCGCTGGCTTCCGCATCTATCGGATGTCCGCACAGTGCACCGCTTACCTGGCCGGCGAATTCCATTTCAAGGAATACCCCGTACAAATAATGCCGCTCGTCCAAAAAGTCCGCCGACACCTCGACGCCAGCCTCTAGCACCAGTCCGCCATCGGTAAATGGGCCATCGCTCCGGATCGATGTTGATGGGCTATCCAGGTCTGCAATCTGCACGGGGCGCCCCAAATCGGCCGTATCGGGCACCAGTAAATCCGTGCTGATATAGTCCGTGCCGTACTGAATAAGTAGGTTGAATCGCCGGAAATCGTCGGCATGTGATTCGGTCGGAATGCCCTGACTACGGGCTTTACGGGTATGTTCACGAAATTCCTGCGGGCTGAACCGGCTCGCACTGATGGCCATAATCGAGTTGCCCCATCCTTGTATATGCTCGAAGGTCGTTTGATAAAGGATACCCATCACGATCGGATGGTAATAGCCCAATCGCCTGTAAATGTCATTCACCGTGTTATTGGAGGTGATCACGAAGCCACCGCGACCAATGGTTTGCTCGAACAATTGGAGTAAATCGCGGTAAACGGCGTCCGCGTGATGGCTTTCTTTGATCTCAATAAAGGGTATAACCTTGTATAGGTTGCAAGCCTCGAGGTATTCCTCAAGGCTAGGTACCACACTGCGGTATTTCGGATTCTTACAGTTAACCACAAACTGTTCGCGGAGCTCGCGGAACGTCAAATCACTTACTTTAAGTGGGCTGGTGATCGCTTCTCCGTTGTGGTGTAACAGTGTTCGGTTTACCGTTTCATCGTGGATGACCACCGGACGCAGGTCTTTGGTAAACCGCACATCGAATTCAACACACTGGAAACCGCAACGCTTGGCGTACCGTAATGCCTCTATCGTGTTTTCGCCAGCAATGGTTTGCTGGAGATGAACGCCGCGATGTGAAATGAAGTAACTCTCGTGCCGTCGTGGAAAGACAATCGCTTGCTTCGATTCGGCTGGCGAAACAGGTGACGGATTGCGTCCTTCGTTGCCGGGATACCCCAGGAGTGGCGCCCCCGCTACGAGGGCTCCACCAGCTAAAAATTTACGGCGATTGATCATTTAATAGTTTGGGTTCTGGCGGATATGCGGATTCATCAACACGTCCTTTGCCGGAATGGGCCATAAATAGTTCTTTTCTGGATCAAACCTGCGGAGTGCATACAATTTAATCAATCCTTGGTCGGCAATAGCCGAGAGGTCGACTAGCGAGTTGTCGTCCACCGACGGGATACCAGGAAAAAACCATAAGCCTTGGTTCACCACGCGAGCACGCAGTTCTGGAACGTCTAACATGCCGTAGATCGGTGTATTCAAAACCTGCTCTGCAAGGCGCCAACGCATCAAGTCCATGTAACGCAACCCTTCGAATGCGAGTTCCATGCGGCGTTCGAACCGGAGGTCCTTCCGCATTTCGGCTTGGCCGCCCAACGTAACGGCGGGATAAGATAAGACGTCGGTGTGATCAACTTTGTACGCCCGCGCTCGTACCTTGTTGATGGCGTCTACCACTGATTGGTCGAGCTCGTTCAATTCGATCTTTGCCTCGGCGTACATCAGCAACACATCGGCATAACGTATGATGACGAAATCGGGATCGGCCATACGGTCGTCGCTGTAGTCTTCGTTTATGCCTTTCTTCATAACCAAGCCATTGAACGGCGCATGAATCACATTCGCGCGGGTGTCTAAGTTGGTCACATGGCGGCCGGTCGTCAGGTTCAGCACTGTTAAGCTATCAGGGTGCGGCTGAAATACGAATCCTAGCCACGCCTCCCCGTGTTCCACGAATGTTTCGTTGAAACGCGGATCGCGGTTTTCCCAGGGGCTTTGGGGATCGTAAAGTGGAGATTGATCAATCGGCAATCCGTCGCTGCATAAGAAAGCCGAGAAGAGACTATAGGTCGGATTGCGCGATCCGAAACCGCCTTGGTTTCGAGGGTAATAATACCGGGTATCGCTTACGTATTTGCCCAGTTCAACCGAGCGCGGGATCAAAAAGATGGACTCGGCCGTATTTTTAGACGAAGACACAAATTGCGATCGGAAATCGGACGTCAGGGTATACTGGTCCAGGTCGATTACAGATTGTGCAGCCGTTTTGGCCGTTTGGTAATCTGCCATATAAAGTGCGATCCGGGCCTTCATTGCCAATGCTGCGCCTTTTGTCGGATATTGGTTTTCAGACGCCCCATAAGTCACCGGCAACTCCTGTGCAGCGAAGTCATAGTCAGCATAGATCGCTTGTAAGATTTCTGCCTTATCTGTCCGCTCCATTTGTTGCGCCTCGTCCAACGTGGGGTTATTGAGGTAGAACGGCACATCACCCCAATGCTGAATCAACCGGGCATACATACTGGCACGTACAAAGCGGGCGATGGCCTCATAACGCGTGCGTTTCGATTCTACCACGGTTTCGGTCACCCGGTCCAGATTTTCAATTACTTTGATGGCCCGGGATATGGCTTTGTAGTTATTCAACCAAAGCGATTCGATGGTGCTGTTTTCGGCATTGAGGGTGCTGGCCACCATCTCACTGATATTGTCGGTAGACGACACTTCACCGCGGAAAGTTAAGTCATCCGTCCACAAGTCGTTAGGCCTTTCCCAGAAAACCTCCTTAAATAGGTCGTTTATCGCCATTTCTAATTCGGTTTCGGTCGAGTACCAATTTTCACTCGATCCTTCTGAAAGCGGATTCAAATTCAGTTTCGAACAGCTTGCCATCAGTATGAAGCTGAGTACAGCGAAATATGTGATGTTGATTTTCATGATTTCAAACTTTAGAATTTTAACGATACGCCGAAGTTCACGGTAGCGGTTATGGGGTATCCGCTGTTTGCCACTTCCGGATCCCAGCCTTTCGGATAATTATTCAAGGAAAACAGGTCGGTGGCCAATACGAATACCCGAGCATTCTTGAGCGCCAGTTTCTGGGAAACGGTCGAAGGAATTGTGTAGCCCAAGACTACATTTTTCAATCGAAAATAGGAGCCGTTGAATAGCCAGAAATCGCTCATCGCGTAGTTGTTGGTGGTCGAAACATTGGTCAAGCGCGGATATTTGGCTGCTCGGTTCTGTTCGTCGGAGTTGTAGACGCTCCAGTACTTGTTGTCGATTTCCATCGGAATGGTACCCCATGAACCTTGGTATGGACGAATCATATTTGCAGTCAGCTCGCTCGTCTGCTTACCTACGCCTTGTATACCGACCGCAAGGTCGAATCCTTTATAGTCGAGATTGATGTTTGCACCATACAAGAATCGGGGCAACGACCCGCCTAGGAGTACTTTGTCATATTCCGAGATGATGCCGTCGGGTACACCATCCGGGCCACTCACATCCTGGTATTGGATGTCGCCCGGCTTAAGCCCGCTGTTCAGCACAGCCGAATTTTCGATTTCTTCAGCGGTCTGATATATCCCCAGCGACCTATAACCAAACCATTCGTTGAACTCGCTCCCTGCAAATTTAACCTGATTACCGAGGAACTGCACACCGCTCAGATCGCCCATAACCGAGCGAGCGTCAGATACATTTGCCTGCACCGTGTAGTGCAATTCGCCGATCTGGTTGTTATACCTTGCGGTGAATTCCCAGCCTTTGGTAGTCATATATCCGGCATTTTGGCTTGGATTGGAATATCCCATGTAGCCGGGTATATCCAGCTCCAGGAGCATGTTGCTGGTTTCTTTCTGATAAACGTCGAAGTTCAACTGCAGCTGGTTGTTGAAAAAGTTGACATCTAAACCTATGTTTTTCGTACGGGTCTGCTCCCATGTAATGTCTTGCACAGCATAGTTCCATTGGGCTGCACCCGGTACAGACACTACCTGGTTACCGTTATAAAGCAGCGATTCTGAAAAATTAATGATCGACTGGTATGGATAATTTCCGATACGTTCGTTGCCCAACACGCCGTAAGATGCCCTCAGCTTTAAGAACGAAAGGAAATCTGCGCCCTCCATAAAGCTTTCTTCACTGATTACCCATGCAGCTGATATACTTGGAAATACACCCCAGCGATAATCCTTGTGGAAGCGTGAAGAACCGTCCGTACGGATGTTCCCTTGCAAATAATACCTGTTGGCATAATTGTAGCTCACACGGCCAAAAAACGACGTGTATGCATTTTCGTAGGCGCTCCCCCCGTTTTCCAGGTAATTTATATTTCCCAAGTTAAGGTAGGGGAAAGAATTCAAATACAGGTTTGATGAATTCGCGGATATGGTTTCGTAAAAATAGTTATAGTGTTCGGCACCCCCCATCGCATCGATGGCGTGACGTCCCACATTCAGCGAGTAGTTGGCCAACAGCTGTGAGGTAATGTTGTACGAGTCAGCCCGGTCTTCAAACAGGCGGTTAGCATTCCCCCAATCTGTCGTTCCGATTACCAGACCGGGGTCATCCATGGCCGTGTATTCCACTTTTTTCCTGAACTCCTTATACTTGTTGAAGTTTAGTGCAGGGGCGACAACACCTGTTAATTTAAAATTCTTGATTGGCTCGAAATCCAAGCTAAGCCGTGCACTCAGTTGGTTGTCCCATCGGTGCTTGAAGCCTCCTTCATGAATTTGAGCATAGATATTGTTTCCCGCTTTCCCATCCGCGATCATGCCATTTGACCATACTGCTGCATAAATCGGTGCAGCGCGAAACATGGTAGTAATGGGCGACTCGCTCGGATCTTGAAAGTTATTTCGGATATATGAAACATCTACCGTAGATTTCAATTTATCCGTGATCTTGATGTCGTTGTTAACCCTTGCCGTTAGCCGGTTGTACTTTTTCCCGACATACAACCCGGTATTGTCATCGTACCCTACCGACACACGTGTCTGGAGATTATCAGACCCGGCAGAGAAATTAATCAGATAGCTGTTCCGCGTGGCACGATCTTTCAAAATCAAATCTACCCAATCGGTATTCGGATAGAGGTCCGGGTTATCAGCGTGTAATGCGGGATAATTTGTAAGCATTTCCTGGCTGTAAACGGGAAACTCGTCGCCTGGCTTATTTCCCGTATCGTTCCAAGTCAATTCATTAACCATGCGCATGTACCGCTGCACATCGGCTCGGTCTGCCATCACGGTTGGGCTTTCCAGGCCGGTGGTAACGTTCACATCGAATGCCTGCTGTCCCTTTGTACCCCGTTTCGTTGTAATAAGGATCACGCCCGCTGCTGCTTTTGAACCATAGATAGCCGCAGATGCCGCATCCTTTAGAACGGAAATGTTGTCTACATCAGCCGGATTAACCACATCGATACTTGGAACTTGAATCCCGTCTACTAGGATGAGGGGGTCTGACTCCCCGATACTTGTGATTCCGCGTACGCGAATGGTCGCACTGGAACCGGGGCTGCCATTGTTTTTCGTCACCATCAAACCGGCCGATTGGCCTTGTAATGCCTGCGAGAGCTGATTGGTGCCACGATCTGTTAAGCTTTTTCCCTGAACCGTTTCCAGCGAACCACTGAGGTCGCGCTTCTTCATTGTACCATATCCAACAACGACTACTTCGTCAAGGACCTCATCGGCAGCCTCGAGCAAAATTGCAGGCAGCTGATTGGCCGTAACAGCTACTTCCTGAGTGCGAAAGCCAATCATGCTCACGGTAATTGAGCTCCCAATATCCGATCGTTGGAGTACGAATTCGCCTTGGTCGTTAGTTGCGACCGTTTCCCCAGTTGCCGGGTCCGAAACCGTGGCACCGGGAATAGGCTGACCAGAATCGGATTGTACTATCCCACGGACAGTGGTCTGTTGCACGTCGCTCTGCGCAGGCCCCGCTGCTTTTCGCGCCTCATTTGCATGGGCCTGCGGACCCATCCACACGGCGCATACCAGGATACCAGACATGATGACGCCTAGTCCTTTTCTCTGAATTGAACAGTAATTGATTCTCATAATTTAAAGCGATTAAGTATTTCTCATTTTTCCTTTTTACAATATAAATTCTAGTTTAAACGATTAAACAAATTGGTGGCAAAATAAGTTATCATATGTTTTCATCATGTTAAGAATAAGATAAATCTGATTGGGGATGTAAAGACGACCTGTTGACCACCAGGTCGGTGTCGAACTTGATTTGGTTGCCGTGCAAACCTCGGTCCTTGTCGGTAAGGTAAGACACGGCTAAGTCGCTCATAGCCTGCAAGGGCTGTCTTACATAGGACAGCGGGCATGAAAACAACCTATACGCCTCGGCTTCGTCAAAGCAAACGACAGCAATATCGTCGGGAACCCGCAGGTTAAGCCGCACGAGGACGGGCAATGCCGCCATTGCTATTTTGTTTGTGAACAGACAAATCGCATCCAGCTTGTCGCGCTTCACCGCCTTTTCTATGGTTTCACTAATATGGTGATCAAGCTCCGCTTCGACAATCTCATAACTGTGCACCGCGTCGGCTGGCAATGCTGCCAACGCGGTATCCATAAAGCCCCTTTTCCGTTCATTGAGATGGTGTAAATTTGTAGCCAGGCCCACCGCCCCGATTCGTTTAAACCCTTGCGTTAGAAAATGGTGAGCGACGTTTTTCGACGCTTTGAAATTATCGAGCGTAATGGTGGTAATTTTTTCGAATTGCGGAAATTCCCGGTCGATCAGCACAAATGGGATGTCGATTTCCTGCAGGTATGTAATGCATTGCTCCGCACCCTCTGGTATAGCAAGTATTAATCCGTCCACCTGCCGTGCAACCAGCACATTCAGGATGTTCTCGAATCGCTCTGGATCTTCGTAAGCACTGCCAAATATCAGGTTATACCCTTTTTTGTTTGCTTCTTCCTCAATATACCGCGCTAAATGGGAATAAAAAAAGTTTGAAATGTCGGCCACGATTAACCCCATCGTATACGTTTTCTTGCTTTTTAAACTTTTAGCGATTTGGTTTGGCCTATAATTTAATTTCTCGGCGAGGGCTAAAATCCGCTTGGCGGTATCCGGGTTAATACGGTTCGTCATTTTTCCATTCAGCACATACGACACCAATGCTACGGACACGCCGAGCTCGGTTGCAATTTGCTTCATGGAAACTTTATTCGACATTTTATTTAATATTTACAATTGATTCAGCAAAGAAGAAAAAATTTAATCGATTAAACAAATAAAAATTATCATTTTTTTACTCCTCATACAGTACGTTAAATCATCCAACATTTACGACAAGCTGATATACTTATAGTTATAAGTGCGCGTTTTCAGCGGAATCATGTGGCAATTTTAATCCTAATAAAAAAACGGTGTAAATCGAGTGATTTCGAGGCCGTATGGTTTAAACGATTAAATTTTTAATTTTAAAATGGATGGCTAACCGGCCTTACCCATATGCATAGAGAATACGATTTGCAAGATGACGCAATGGCACTACCCTATCCGAAATCTACAATTAACGGAAACTCATCTGAAAAACCTGAGCTGTTAATACCGTGATATTTGATTATCCGGGATACGATTTTCCCTGCTGATGGTGCTTGATGATTTCATTCTGTTGTTGGTTTACCGCGTATGGAACCGTGAGGCTGTGATCATAGGCTTCATCGGGTTGAAGGCCAATAAGGTGGAGATGCTGTTCCTGCACCCGGAATATGCGATAAATAAACGCTCTTAATTCGCAACGAGTTAGGATTAATTTTCCTTGATTGTAATGGATCCGTTAGGATTTATTGATTTATCCTGCATTTTTGAACCATTAGCTATGTTGATGATAAAGTCTTTGGGGTCGTGCTTTCCAACAGTTTTGCCAAGGTTTACGTTGATATCAAATTGGTTTTCTAAGCCACAGTCTTCTTGAGATTTGTTGTTGAGTACAAGATTTATCTGTCCTGGACTGGAAAACATTATAGATCCGTCCCATACGACATAAAAATCGTCTTGATTACAACCACCTTTCACTTTTATCGTTAGCATATTACCATTTCTTTTAATATCTTCAATATCGAAACTTCCATTTCCTCCATTTCTTTTCTCTACCAATTCCTCATATTTTTCGGCGCTCCTAAGTAGATTATTTTCAAGAATTGCTTCCGGATTGCCGCTAGATTTTTCACATGAAGAAACTGCAATGCAAAAAAGCAATGCGAGGGGTACATAAATTAAATTTGTTTTCATTTTTTCATTCTTTAAGTTATTAAAATTTTAGACTAAAACGACCTCCACATTCAAAATGCGACACTATTCTAAAATTAATTAGTATTATAATACGCTCCAGAAACTGGACAGCCGCTTAATGTTTAACTTAGCAGTTGAAAAATGAAAAAGGAACGAAGAAAATTCAGTGCAGGCTTTAAGGCGAAAGTAGCCATCGAAGCGATCAACTAAACAGAAATAGTTTAACTGGTCGGGTGGCTGTGCGAAAACTACCATCCATTTTCATTACCATAAATCTTTCACCTATCGGGGATAAATGCGTTGATGTGTCTTTTACAGGGCCAGCTTGCCTACGAAGCTAAAAACACTAGAAGGGGCACGCAGGGTGCAGGTAGGAACAGGATAGTTTTTTCGGTAAAATACTTATGTTTGTTCTAATAAATGTGAAAACCTAAAGTGAGATGTCCAGTATTAACCCATCACACCAAGAGAGAGATTGGCTCATCCTATTGCGGGATGGTAGCTATTCGGCGTTTGAGTTCATATACCATCGGTATAAAACTCGGATTGCTGGAGCGATGCTAAGGATCTTGAAAGATCCGGAGCTGGTGGATGATTTATTACAGGAGCTTTTCGTACGTCTTTGGGAACGTCGATCCACGATTGATCCCGATCAATCAAGGCGTACCTTTTCCGCGTGGCGGAAAACCTGATATATGATACCTAGGAGCCATCTTTTAATGGTTTCTCGTATCAGTTAGTATAGTTTGCGAGCTGAGGTTAGATGCCAGAGAGAAAATCTAAGCGTGGCGGATGAATCTCATACGTTCAGACCACACAGTAATCTGAGGGATCTGACCCCCGAAATGTTCATAGAAAATCAGGTCAATAAGGCCGAATTCCCTATTTTAG
>CAZTJY010000104.1:0-14708 GCA_964613725.1 uncultured Parapedobacter sp.
ATATTCATATGGATAAATCACTCCGCATATACAATGGCAGAGAGACACAAAAGTACGGATAATTTTTTTAGTATCAAGACCACAAGGGACATTGACGACAAGCAAAACATATTAGATACGTACGTGATCCGTAGGTGATGTGTACCTGTTATGTACCTTAAATAGGGCACGTAAGACCCACGTAAAAGGCACCAATACAGTACCCGGATTGTGGGTAACCAATAAGGCGGGTGTAGCGTCCACCGGATCGGTACGTTTTATGGTTGAAATAATATGGCCCCGTCCTGCACTTTGCACGCATAGAATAGACACACGGCACAGCCCTATTGCCTCAACACCTCTACCACCGGCTGCCCAATATTACCGTTCGGTTCCTCGATATGGAGCAATGCGGCGATCGTAGGTGCAATGTCTGTCATATGTGTTTCACGATTGGTCGAGCCATGCTTAATGCCCCAACCCATCATCACGAAGGGAATATGAGCGTCATATGAGGCCCATGTGCCGTGCGTGGTGCCCCGAGAGCGAGGAGAACCGCTGTACCATTGAGGTTCCAGGATGATTTGGATACATCCACTGCGCTTAGGGTTGTAACCATTGACGATACGCTCGCGGATGCGCTCGGGTATACTCGACGCGCCGGCTTTCTCCATATCGGTCACAAAAGCAACGCCATCTACCGTACGCAGGAACTTCACAGCCCGTGCTTTGATGTCGTCTTCATCTAAATCATGGGCATGGATGGTTTCGTAGTTGAGATGTACTTGGTAGTTCATCAAGCTACGCACGATTTTCTCCTGTCCGAATTCCTTTTCGAGCACCTCGTTAAGGCCCGAAAGTGCATTTCTGTCGTCAAAGTAGCCCGCATTTCCACGCTTGTCCATAAAAAACAATGGATTGTGGGACGCACCGTGGTCGGCAGTGAGAAACAACGTGTATTCGCCCTTGCCCACCTCCTCATCGAGGTACTTGAAAAAAGCCTCCAACTCTTTATCGAGCCGTAGATACGTGTCTTCGATTTCTATCGCATTGACCGAAAACTGGTGCCCTACGTAGTCGGTGGACGACAAGCTAAGACATAGAAAATCGGTGACCGCTTCGGGGTTATGTCCCAATTGCTCATTACTGATAGCCGCTTTGGCCATGTCTAAGGTAAGTGAGTTCCCGAATGGTGTGGCACGGATCATACCGAGACCATTGTCTTTAACCAATGAGCCCAGCTTCTTGGGAAACACGGGCGCTTCTTCGCCCCGATAGGTGGCCTCGTAGTGGTTGTCGTCTTCGATGCTCTGCACGTACGTTTCGATTGGGTACAGCGTATTCCAGTCCTGCTGCAGGTACTTCTCAGCAAGCTTCTGTGCGTTGAACTGCTTCACCCACTCCGGTAATTCCTGCATGTAGAAGGTGCTCGACACCCAATTCCCCGAGCCACCCTCAAACCAATAGGCCGCGTCTGCGAAATGCCCTGCGGGCAGAATCCCGCCCCGGTCTTTAATCGCTATGCCAATCACCTTCGAACGGAAGTTTGTGGCAAGCTTAAGCTGGTCGGTAATCGTAGAAGCAAGCAGGTTGCGGGGCGATTGCTTACCTTCGCCTTTATCCGTGCCCACGCCGTTCACGTTGTCGTCTTGGGTGCAGTACATCCGCTGACCCGTCTGCTGGATGATAAAATCGTTTCCTGCGATTCCATGTATCGCTGGGACACTCCCGGTGTAAACCGTGCTATGGCCGATAGCCGTATAGGTGGGAACATAGGGAATATAGGTGTTCTCGCAGGAGAAACCTTCGCCGAGCAAGCGCTTGAAGCCGCCCTCGCCATATCGCTCGTAAAAACGGTATAGGTAATCCCATCGCATCTGATCGACCATCAGACCGACAACCAACTTTGGTCGCTCAATCGGCTGCTGTGCGCCAACGTGGCCCGCCAACAAGCTAAATGCCACAGCAGGTAAGAGCCATCTCTTTAATTTCATTCGTTTATAATTATTCAACAATTGTCAGCCCCTATGGCTTTCTTTTAACGGATACCCCCGCAGTCCGCAGGGTAGTGAGCGGCTAATTTAGTAATTCCTGACCCCAAATCGCATACATTATGCAACAAGTTAGTTGCACAAGACCTATCAAATCCGTAAAATCAGCCCCCAATTCGCATAGTCCGCTTGGACGCCATGCAGATGGAGAGTAGATTGAACCCCAATGTTCGGTGTGAAATAATAACGCACGCCCGTTACCCAATACCACTTAACGTTATGGTAATTTCTGTAGTGCAGATACTTGCCATACATGGCATTGATGACGATAGGGCCCATCGTCACGTCCGCGCCCGCAGCTACCCCCCATCGAACGGGATCGAGCGACGACCCATAGTACTGGAACGTTTCGTCAAACCGCTCGGGATCGAAGACGGTGTGATAATAAGTCACATGTGAACCGGCTTTGAGGCTGATGGCTCGATTCATGTAAAAGTTGTAACCCGCATACATCCCCGAACGGAAGAACTTCCCGTGTCGATCGCGGTAACGGCCGCGCACGCCCGCTCCGAACCACAGCTCCGCGCTGTTACCTTCGATATGGCCATATTCTTCCGCTTGGCCGTCGGTCTGCGCACCTGTGTTTCCTAGCGCTGTCTTCAGGCCCAAGGACCCTGTCAGCATATTCCAACCGCCATTCGGCACCACCACGCCACCGTTGGAGTAATGCTGGATATGTCCCCCGACCAAAATACTCGAACCCTGACTAACAGGCACTTCCAAGCTTAGCTCTCCGGTAAGCATGAGGTTCAGGTGGCTCCCAATGGTCGATGTGGCCGGCTGCGTAAAGATGTTTTCTGTTATGTATGCTAGGCCGATCCCGGGTGTCACCAGCAGCCGGGCACGACCCAATTGCAAAAGCTGCACGTCGACTTCTGCCAGAGCCCCGAACGCCTGTCCGCCAGCATAAGCTACGCCGTCAACCGTTTCTTTCATGTTGTCCAGGTTGTGCCAGGTGAGGCCAAACGATAAGCCTTTGGCATTTAGAATGCGCACCCATTCCTTATTACTATGCGCCACATTTTTATCGTAGCTTATGTGCAAGCCATACAAGTAGTTGTCTTTCCTGTTGGGGTTGTCCGAATTGACATCTACTCCATATTGAGCTTTCAGGGAAATAGCATGTTGCGAGCGCTCCGATTGAGCAACAGCGGCGCTTGTTAACGTCAGGGCAAACAAGAGCAGCCCGAGGATGATGGTCGATTGGGATCGCGATACGGTAAAACGGTAAATCATTGGAAAATTAAGTTTGCGCGCAACAATAATCAATGCCGCAGCAAACTTAACCATTTACGGCCAAAAATTTTAACCGGCTAAGCTATCTGTTTTTCGGCTTACGGCCATTTTGCGCACAGCGTTTGCAATTGCCCGGCTATCGTACCCGCATTGGGCCCAGAGTTCCCGCTGTTCGCCATGTTCGATGACTTGGTCGGGTATGCCTAAGCGTACAACCTCGGCGTGATAACCGTGTTCGGCCATGAACTCTAGAACCGCGCTCCCCATTCCGCCCTGAATGCAACCATCTTCAATGGTGATGACCTTCTTGAATTTCCCGAAAGCTTCGTGCAACAGGTCTTCATCCAAAGGTTTTACAAACCGCAGGTCATAATGGGCGGGAAATATCCCCTCTTCATTGAGGGTCATCCGGGCACTCACGGCCTCGTTGCCGATATGCCCGATACTCAATAAGGCAACCTCCTCGCCATCGCAGAGTTTACGGCCTTCGCCAACGTTTATCGATTGGAACGCCCGCCGCCAGTCGGGCATAACACCTTGCCCCCGTGGGTATCGTATCACAAAGGGACCTTTGCCTTCTTGCTGCGCGGTGTACATCAAGTTACGCAGCTCCTCCTCATTCATCGGTGCGGACACGATGAGGTTCGGGATACAGCGCATGTAAGCTAAATCATAAGCGCCATGGTGTGTGGGGCCGTCGGCACCGGCTATCCCCGCCCTGTCGAGGCAAAACACAACGTGTAGGTTCTGAATAGCCACGTCGTGTATCACCTGATCATAAGCGCGCTGCATAAAACTCGAATAGATATTGCAAAAGGGCACCATTCCCTGCGTAGCCAATCCGGCAGAAAACGTGACCGCATGCTGCTCGGCAATCCCCACGTCAAACGCACGGTCGGGCATGGCCTTCATCATGATGTTCATCGACGAGCCCGACGGCATGGCCGGCGTAACCCCCATGATGCGGCTGTTGTTCTCCGCAAGCTCCACCAGCGTATGCCCGAAAACATCCTGATATTTGGGTGCCGTGGGCTTGTCACTTTTGGATTTCTTGATTTCCCCGGTGATTTTGTCAAACAAGCCCGGCGCATGCCAAGTAGTTTGGTCTTTTTCGGCCAACGCGTAGCCCTTGCCCTTCACTGTAACGCAATGCAATAGCTTGGGCCCGGGGATACCCTTCAGGTCGTCCAGGGTATTAATCAACCGTTTCACATCGTGCCCATCTACGGGACCGAAGTAACGGAAGTTGAGTGATTCGAAAAGGTTACTGTTCTTTAACAGCGTTCCCTTGATGCTCTTTTCTATTTTCTTGGCCACACCAAGTGCATCAGGACCGAGCTCCGAGATTTTGGTGAGTACGTGGACGATGTCGTCCCTGAAGCGGTTCCATGGCCGCGAAGTGGTAATGGTGGTCAGGTATTCCTTTAGCGCTCCCACATTCGGGTCAATCGACATGCAGTTATCGTTGAGAATCACCAAAAGATTGGACTTTTCGATACCCGCATGGTTGAGCGCCTCAAATGCCATCCCTGCAGTCATCGCTCCATCGCCGATTACCGCCACATGTTGACGATCGGTCTCCCCTTTGTAATTTGATGCTACGGCCATCCCCAGCGCCGCGGAAATCGACGTGGAAGAGTGGCCTACGCCGAACGCGTCATATTCACTTTCGCCGCGCTTCGGAAATCCGCTAATTCCCCCCAACACCCTATTGGTGTGGAAGTCATCGCGCCTGCCCGTAAGAATCTTATGTCCGTATGCTTGATGGCCCACATCCCAAACCAATTGGTCATATGGCGTATTGAGCACGTAGTGCAGGGCTACGGTCAATTCCACAACGCCCAAGCTCGCAGCGAAATGCCCACCATGCACAGACACCGTGTCTATGATGTACTGACGCAATTCTCCACATAGCGTTACCAACTCAGCATGGCTCAGTTGCTTTAAATCCGTGGGTGTATTTATTTTCTTAAGTAGCTCTCCGGCGTCAATATCCATAATGTCCGGTTTGGAAAATCGATACAAAGTAACTAATAATTATTGATATCGGGTGCGACGAATTTTATCGCCTCCTTCCGCGCGCCCGTTATGCGCAAACCCTACAAGTTGAACAACGCCGCATGGAGATTGTTTCACAACATACCACATGGCGAATATCATGATGAAATATTACCTTTGGACCGTATGCAGTCCGATGGATATGAAATAAAACTACCGCAGTTTGAAGGCCCTTTTGACTTGTTGCTGTTTTTTATCGAACGCGATGAACTGAATATCCACGACATCCCCATCGCTAAAATCACCACGGACTTCCTCGATTACCTCACGCGGGCACAGGCACTCAATATGGAACTGGCGAGCGAATTTATATTTGTGGCTGCCACATTGATGCGCATCAAAGCCAAGATGTTGTTGCCCCGACCGGAGCTTGATGAGGCGGGAAACGAAATAGACCCCAAACAAGACCTCATACAAAAGCTGGTGCTGTACAAACAGTTTAAGGAGGCCTCCGAACAACTTCGAACGTTGGAAGAAAGCCGCTCACAGCAAGCCAAGCGCGGAAATATCGCTGCGGATTTACATCATGCAGGCGACCATGCCGGCCAAGGCGAAGAACTCACCACATTTAATCTCTACAAACTCATGGTGGTCTATGAACGGGCAATGGACCGTTATACTTCGCGCAGCAGTGAGGTTCGGCATACCGTGGTAAAATATCCATACACCATCGAACAGCAAAAGAAAGCGATCGCGTCATTGATTGCGATCAACAAAAAACTGGATTTCAATGCCGTAGTGAAACATTCTGAAAACAAGGTCCAGTTTGTCTATAATTTCCTAGCCATCTTGGAGATGCTACAGCAACAGCTGCTCGAATTGCAAAGCGGGCTGGGTTACAATAATTTCTGGGTGACCGCGCCAAAAGCTCACCCGTAAAGATATAATTCTATTCAAGCTGGTAATTAAATGACTAATATCGTCCCCCTCCCGGATGCCATGCCGGTTCCGCGGTGCCATTCAGCAACGCGATCCGTGATCGAATAATTTTCAGACCAACGCCTATCCCTTCGACAGTGCGGGGCGTTTCAAAACCGGCACCATTACCTTCGTGTCCTGCCGATTCAACGATCACGGACAAATCGCCAAAGTAAATGCCCAATCAGCATGAAAAGAAGAATGGTATAGCGATCCATGAGGCTGGATATTACATGGTGGTAATTGATCTCAAAATTTTGATTGTTACCAGATTATCGCGAAATTCAACGGCTTAGTACGCTCCAGGCCGGTAACCTCAGCAAGCTCAAGCTGGGATATAGATGACCACGACGGTTCCCCTGCCGGGTGCAGCGTCCACATCCACGCTTCCCTGCAATAATCCAACACGTGAGCGTATACCTTTCAAGCCGATGCCTTCCGAGAATTCGACGCCCGACGGGTCGAATCCCCGTCCATTGTCTTCGATGGTTACCGAAATCCCTTCCTCATCTTTCATGAGCTGTATGGTCAATCGGGTTGCCTGTGCGTGCTTGACAACGTTGTTTACGGCCTCCTGTACGGCGCGGTAAAGCACCGTTTCAAGCTGTTGATCCAACCGGTCGGCCAGGCCTGAAACATATAGGTTTACCTTGATGTTTTTGCCGTCTATGGCGTCCAGGAATTCCTTGATGGAAGTGGCCAAGCCCGCCTTTAGCAATGCATTGGGCATCATTTGGTGGGAGATGCTACGCATTTCCTGATAACTTCCCTTTACCAAGCCCAATGCGGTGTCCATCACCTGAGGATCGGGTGCCTTTCCTTCAGCAATACTTTTATGCAGGTAGTTGAGGTTAAGCAGCGCGGCAGACAAGGTTTGCCCCACTCCGTCGTGTAGATCGCCCGCAATACGACGACGTTCACGTTCTTCCGCGTCAAGCACTTCGCGTGTGGCCTTTTCCTGTTGGGTGTTTATTTCGTGCTGTAAACGGGCCTCTGCTTGCAACCGACGCTGTTTAAAAATAAAATAGGCAATAACTGCACCGGTAACCAAGAGCACCAGCGTGGCAATCAACATCAGGTTCCGCTGTCTCAACTTCAGTCGCTGAATGGCCGTTTCTTGGTTAAGGATCTCGATTTTCTGTTCTTTTTTTTCAGTTTGATATTTAGTTTCCAGCTCGTTGCTCACTTCAATTACTTTGCTGTCCAGTTCAGCCGATTGGTTCTTTTTATAAAGATTCATGTAGTGAAATACACTGTCTACTTGGCCCAATCCGGCATAAGATGCGATTAACTGGTAATAAATTGACGTTGTTTTTTCGCCGCCTCCGGTTTGCTGGAAATAGTTTAAGCTATTCAGAAGCAATGATTTTGATTTGCTGAAGTTGTGTAATTTGGCGTAATTTATGGCTAAGGTAATGTTGCTACTCGCCACGTCGGCCTCCAGTTTCTCACGGGTACGGATTTCCAGTGACCTTTGGATGTAATCAACGGCTAGCCTGTGTTGTCCAAGATCCGTATAGATCTGCCCCAAATTGTTGTATGCAGACGCTTCGGCAAGAAAATTCAGGCCCTTTTTTGCGACGTCTATGGTTTTCTCGTAACTGTCTTGTGCTTTAGCGGTATCTAACAATGCATAATACACATTGCCCATCGAGAGCGTTACGTTTGAAAGTGGTGCGTATAATTTACGCTGTTGGAAATAAGTTTCCGCCATCTTTAGGTAACTAAGCGCCTTGGAATAGTGATGCAAAGCGGAATAAACGACAGCAATATTGCTATGCAGGTTGGCGGCTACATTTTCATCGTTGACTTGTTCGTAGTAGCGCAGCGCTTCTAAATAATGGGACATCGCTTTTTCTAGCTCGGATTTCTTGAAATAAGCTCCGCCAATCTTAAAGTTGAGCGAAGCTATGCCTTCCTCGTCTTTTTCTATCTTCCGTATGCCAAGCGATTGGTTATACAATTCGAGTGATTTATCTATTTCTCCTTTTATAAAATGAATTGCGCCCAAATCGCTCAAAGACTGCGCAATCAGTTTTCGATCGTGGATTTCTCGGGCTATTTTTAACGCATCGTAGCCATATTGAAAGGCCGAATCCAGTGATACGGAATTATAATACCACGATAAATCTCCATACACCTTTGCTTTTTGAGCCTTGGTTAAATTATTTCCGAGTTCTTTTTTCAGGCTATCGATGAGGTGTTGTGTAGCGGGCTGCGCAAAACAAAAGACCGTTAAACAGTTAGTGAGTAATACCAGAAAAAGTACGCAAGAAGTTCTCATGTCCGTTTAGGATTTGGTTGTGTCCATAATTTAGTTGAATGTCGAAATAAAAGTCGTAAAAAAATTTAATTTTGTAATCAAACTACGTTTTTTTACGCAACCCTGTGATGAAGCATAGCATTCTATTGGTTGATGACCACCCCATTCTTACCGATGGGTTGAAAATGGTCTTCAAGGATTACACAACGTTCGATATCGTGGCCTCAACCCATTCAGGTGCTTACGCGTTGGCACTGCTCAAAGCGAAGCCAATCGAACTGATGGTCACTGATTATTCCATGCCTGATATGAATGGCCTTGATCTGATCCGGCAGGCTAAGGCGTTGTCCCCTCGTCTTAAAACCATCGTATTGACGATGCACGACGAGGCGTCCATCATCAAGGAGGTCATCGCCGCTGGGGCGGACGGCTATATACTGAAGAAGTGTGCCATGGAGGAATTGGCCCAAGCCATAGAATCGGTGCTGAACGGGAAGCCGTACTTGAGTTCGGAAGTCGGCCAGAAATTGTTTCAGTTGGCAAAGCAACCCGAATTCGATGAATCGCTTACCGACCGTGAGGTCGAAGTGCTGCGGCTGATTATCAAAGAACTTACCAACAAAGAAATTGCCGCCCATTTGTTTATCAGCGACCGTACGGTGGAAGTGCACCGCAAAAACCTGATGCGCAAAATCAAATGTGCCAATACAGTCGGCCTAATCAAATACGCGCTTGCCAATAATTTGGTTTGAGAAGCTGCGGCATCTATGAATACCGCAGCGTTCCCAACCGGGGTAAGGTACGACCCCCAAGCCCCTAGAATTTCAGAGCGACACCTACATTGAGCCAGGCAATACCGTAGCCGAGCTCTGCGAAGGCTCCGAATTTTGGACTAAAGAAATACCGTGCGCCGGCGTGTGCACCCCAAAGGAACCCGCCGGCAGAAGCGGTAGGCAGATTCGTGTCGGTGCTTACCGATGCGATATTGTAACCCAGCAATACCCCGGCATAAGGATCCAGGTTTTCCACACCAAAGTCAAAATGGTAAGAACCCCGGCCACCAACAATGATATAATTGTATTTCCAATCGCCCATCCCCGTTTCTACTTTGGCCCCGGCATAGCCACCGTACGCACCCACACTGATTTTGTCGCTGATACCGAATTCCAGGCTAAGGCCTACCGGCGGGGTGCCCTTTGCCCCTGCGGCCATGAACTGGCTGCCCAGGCCCACACCAAGGTTAAGTAGTTTGTCTCCCTGTTCAAACGCCTGGCCGAAGGAAATCGAAGTTCCCAGAACGGTAAACAATCCGACAAGTGATACGAGTTTAAATTTCTTTTTCATTGCTTTTTAGATTAATGGATTATTGTTTAAATCGAGTCAAAAGTACGCGGGCCTGAAAGCCGGGCCAATACGGAATAATACCGATTCTACCTACGTATAATCCCGTATATAAAATACGTAATTCCCCGAATAGGAGCATTTTTCCGCTTCCCACTACCTTTACCCCGGTATTCAAAAGCAATTTTATAGACCATGAAAAAATTACTCGTAATGCCGTTGGTGGCCCTCCTGATGGCCGCCCATGGACAACAGAAAGACCTGCCGGACATCAGTTATGATCTGGGTGGCAAAATCGAATTTATGACGCTTACGGAAGCTGGCGTATTAGTGGTAGCAGGCGGGGGCGGATTGGCGGGCATCAAGCCCGGATCAAATGCACCGCATTTTGTATTTAAAGAATACGGCAAGGTGAAGGAAGAAGAGCTCGAATTTGTGCCGATGTCGCCCTATGTCATCGTCAACCAGGGGGGCATGCTCGGATCGAAGAAGACGGTGATTGACATCCTATCCGGCAAGATGCTGTTTGCTACTGAAGAAAACGGATGGAAATTGGTCGCTAAGGCTCGCGTGTTTCTGCCCCAAAACAAGCTAGTCGTGGTGGGAAACCGCACACGGGCCGAAAATGACATGCTTGCCGTAGGTATTTATGACCTGGCCACCGGCAAGCAGGAGGGGTTTTCTTCGCTGGATGCGGGCGCGGGCAAGGTACGGATGGGCAACAGTGTGCCCGTGAGCTCGGGAGAGCCTTACCTTTCCGGCAATCAAGTACTGGTACCCACCACGAAAAAGCTGATCTGCGCGGATTTCAACAACGGGCAGATCCTTTGGGAAGCTGATCTCGATAAGATTACATGGCTCGTAGCCGATAAATCGGGGAGCGAGATTTACGGATTCGAGGAGCGTCCCAATGGCGATACGCGCATCCATAAGGTGAGCAATTCCGGCCAGAAACTCTGGAAGCAGGAACGTAAAATCAAAGGAAAAGTCTCCCGCTTTGAAATTTTACTGCAGGGACTGGCCGTTGTAAGCGATGTGGACAACTCGGACAAAAAAGGCATCGCTGGCAAACTTGCCGGAGCTTCAGAGTCTAAAATCAGCTTCCTGAGCGCCGCCACCGGTGAAGACCTTTGGGAGAAAGCACCCAAAACCAAAGGTTATGTACAGCATTTTTACGTCATGGATGATGGCATCCTATTCGGAATATATGAAGGCGGCATCAACAAGATTTCCTTTGACGGCAAAGCGTTGTTCAAGAAGCCGCTCAATACAGGGGAAAACATTCAAACGATGGCGCTTACACCTCAGGGACTGATCTACATCACCGATACCGACGCAGATATCATCAACCTGTCCACCGGAGAATCCATTTGGAGCAAACCCATGAAATACAAGAAAGCAAAAGCCGTTTCCAGTGCCTACGACAAGGCGCACCAACGCTACTTGATCAGTACGGGCGACGAGGTGATGGGAATCGATGAGCGTACCGGTGATATCAGTACCTTCGCATCGATTGCATTCAAGGAAAAAGAAGCACCCACTTCCATGACGGTGAGGAACGGCGGAATCCTGCTCGCCTCCAGCCAGAACATGATGATGGTAGGCTTCGACGGTAAAGAACTATTCCACGCCTATCATAAATCCCCAGGGCAAAGCGGCTTTATCAAAGCCGCCACAGGGGTATTGGCGGTAGCATCCATGGCTATGTCGGCAGCGGCGGCCTACCAAGGCGGCCGCTATGGCCACTATGCCGGAAGCAATCAATTAAATAGCTATGGTGAAGAAATGAAAGCCTACCAAGAAGGGTTTGCCAACATCGCCACGGCTTCCTTTGCCGAGATGAACAAACGCTTCCGAGCAACCGCAGCCACGGAGAATGCGCAGTTTATCCTTACCAACCTCGATGGCGGTGTAGGGCTCGTACGCGTGGGCAAAGACACTGGAAAAGTTGAAAAAGAGATCATCCTTCGTGACAAGAAGCCCGATTACCGAGTTAGGTGGAATATTATACTATAAATCCAAAGCCAACGAAATATCAGCCTATGGGCTATAGTTCGGGTGTTCTTTTTCATGGTGCCTGGTCTGTGTGTGCCGCTGAATTAGCGGCATGCCTAACCGGGTTATCGATCAAACGTACAATCAAACTTTTAATTACTATCAAATTTTTATCAAATGAAAACAACTAAAACAATGAACAGATTGAAAAGTAGCGGGATATTATTCCTGATGCTGGCCTGCGTGATTACAGCAACATCGTGCAAAAAAAATGAGGATGGCGGACCGAGTGGCGATGCGTCACCCGGCACGATCGAGGCCAAAATAGGAGGCTCACAGTTCAAATCGCTCAAAATGACGACCGTGGCCAACCGGGTGAATGTCGGTTCTTCGTCTGTGATTACCGTGCAAGGCAACGAAACCTCAGGCAAAGCCATTGTGATGGTCATTAATGGAGCAGATGGGCCCGGCACCTACCAAATCGGCGGCGGGGCAAACATTTCCATAAGTGCCAGTTACACCGAAGTGAACATCAGCAATCCGACAGCTACCAAGATTTGGCAGGCACCTTTTGATTCTTCCGTTGCAGGAGAGTTAAAAATCTCCGAACTCAGTGACAAAGTCATTAAAGGTACATTCTCATTCACGGCCAAAAACAACAGCGATAAATCCATAAAAGAAATCACCAATGGTTCTTTTAATCTAAGCTTTTAGTGATTGTCTCCATATACTCGCTTCTGGGGATCATCGCCGCGCCCATAGAAGCCAGATGATCGGTATACACCTGGCAGTCTATAAGGCGATAGGTTCCCGATTGGCAGAGCGAAGCCAATGCCACCTTAGAAGCATTGGCTTCGCTGCTGAACATGCTTTCGCCGCAAAATACCGTACCCACGGCAACGCCATAAAGCCCTCCCACAAGCTTGCCGGCAGACCAGGTTTCAACAGAATGCACATGGCCAAGGGCATGCAACGACTTATACGCCTGCTGCATATCAGCGGTAATCCATGTACCGTCCTGCCCTGCACGTGGTTGTAAAGCGCACGCAGCAATTACCTCAGCAAACGCTTGGTCATACGTGACCTCAAAGCGCCCGGACCGAAGCACCCGCCGCATGCTTTTACTGATTTTCAACGTTTTGGGTTTAAGCACAAAACGTTCATGCGGTGAATACCATAAGATGGGTGTATCGTCGTTGTACCAAGGGAAGATGCCTTGCTGGTAGGCCGCCATAAGTCGCTCGGGCCGCAGGTCGCCACCTACAGCCAAGAGCCCATCCGGTTCAGCCAACGCAGGGTCGGGAAAGGAGATGGAGTGCAAATCCAATTGGAAAATCATTCGGGTTGCCGGGGCTCCTTACTGATCTCGTTGAAGAGCTTGTCCATGTGCTCAACGTATTCGTTCGTGTCGTCGAGAAAAAACTCAAGCTCCGGGACAATACGTGCCTGGTTTTTGATACGAGTGCCCAATTTATAGCGAATTTCGTTGGTGTGCGACCGGATACTGGCCAAATCGTCCTTTGCTTTCTTCGTGTTGAGAAAGCTTAGGTAAATACGCGCAATGGCCAAATCGGGCGTCATCCGCACACGCGTAATGGTAATAAAAGCCCCTGGCGCCCATGCACCGCCCTCCCGTTGGAAGAGTGCGCCCAAATCCTGCTGGATTACCCCAGCAAATCGTTGTTGTCTTTTGCTTTCCGTATTCATGGCGAAGGTGTTGCTATTTATCCTAACGCAGCTTCCAAGCCCTGCGCGGTGCACGCTGCACCAATGGCAAAGTTAATGATTTTTTTGCTCTCCGCCGTCAACGGTTGGAGCCAGCAGTTCGTCGATGCGTACGAATTGATAGCCCCTGCCTTTCAGGGTGTGGATCAACTGGGGCAACAGGGTGTAAAATTTTTCCCGGCGCCGCGGGTCCGTACCGACATGCGTTAATAGGATAAACCCATTCAAGCCATCCTCATCCTTTTGTTGATAGTCTAAGATAGACTTCATGACAGTCTGGTTATCAACATACCGCTCACCCATTTCGGGATAGGAATAATCGGCCGTGGAACGGGTGCCCGGTGTGAAATTCACGAGCTGTAGCCCCATCTCGCGCGTCCATGAAGCAATGGTGTCGTTATGCCACTCGTACGGAGGTAAGAAATACTGCGCCTGTTCCTTGTTGACACCAAATGCACGCAACGCATCGTAAGAATCGTTCAAATCACGTTCAAATTCGGAACGGGTTACGAGTAGGCTGTCGCGGTTTACCCAGTCGCAATACAAGAGATGCCTATCGGAGTGGGAACCGAGGTAATTACCCTGCTCCAAAAGCTCGTTGATTTGTGCTTTAAAATCCGGATTCCGATAGAAATTGCCGGTGAGAAAAAAAGACGCATACACCTTTTCTGCTTTCAATGTGTGGATTACGCTCGATAGACCGTCTCCGAATTCATCGCCAGTAAATACTAACGCGATTTTTCTCAGGGACCGGTCACCACGGATAATTGCACCAAGAAACTCTGTAACCTCTTGTTGGGCAAAGGTTAACTCCACGGGTACAGCCTGCAACGGTAAGGGTGGAGCTTCCGTTTCAGAACGGGCTGTGATCAAAAGACCACAAAGCAAGGCGGTCAATCCTTTCATCCGTTGTCGGGTATGCGTTCGCTTTCTAGGGGCAAAGGTGTTACGCCCAACTTTTCGGATAACTGCTGTAAGTCCGCCCATACGGCCTCGACCAAAGGAATTCCTTTGACCTGGTGTGCGCGTGTGGCTTCATATTCCGGCTCACCGGGAATGATCACCGGCTGTCGCTCATCCACCCGCTTCGCACCCTTGAACCGGGCTATCCACTGATCCATGTTTGCTTTGAACTCGGCAAC
>CAZTJY010000105.1:0-14683 GCA_964613725.1 uncultured Parapedobacter sp.
ATTTATGTCAGTTAAAATCCGCCTGCAGCGCCATGGCTCAAAAAAGCGCCCATTTTACTTTATCGTGGTAGCAAACAACACAGCTCCACGTGACGGTCGTTTTATCGAAAAGTTGGGTACTTACAACCCGCTTACCGTACCGGCTACTATTCGTATTAATCGTGAGCGCGCGCTTCACTGGTTGCAGCAGGGTGCTCAGCCAACTAACACCTGTCGCCGTATTCTGTCATTCAAAGGTGTGCTGTATCTGAAGCACCTTATGCGCGGAGTATCGCTGAATCTGTTTGATGAAAACACAGCTTGGGAGAAATTCGAACAATGGAATGCATCTCATGAAGAGCTGGTTGCTAAGCGTGAAGAGTCTCACCGCAAGCACAAACAAGAGAAACTGGAGAGCCTCTCTTCCTATGCCCGGCAGTTTATGGGACGGATGAGCAAGCCAGATGTCGATTACATCAAGGGTATAGCGCCAGCCATCGCTATCGAGCAGCGTGTCATTACGAGCAACCCCCGCTCGACGGTGGGCACATCAACGGAAATATACGATTACCTGAAGTTGCTTTATGCGCGTATCGGTCGAACATACTCGCCCATATCGGGTGAAGAAGTAAAGAAGGATACGGTTACTTCGGTGACCAATTTTGTGGCCGCTTTACCGGAAGGAACCGTGGCGACGATCAGCGCACCGCTGCACCCCAGCAATAACCGCAAGCTAAAGGAAGAGCTGGCCATCCTGTTGCAGAAAGGTTTTGTCCGCGTTTTTTACCAGGGCGCCCTACAGAAGATCGAGTCGTTGCTCGAGGATACTTCGATCGAAAACAAGGCTGCGAAGGCGGGCGACCTACTCATTGTCATCGACCGAATTACGGTTGACGGTGAAGACGATACGATGAATCGGATAGCGGATTCGGTGCAGACCGCATTTTTCGAGGGAAAAGGTGACTGTTACATCGAAGCCGACGGAAACGTGCATACGTTTTCTGACCGGTTCGCTTTGGACGGGATTACCTTCGAAGAGCCGACGCCCAATTTTTTCAGCTTCAACAATCCATACGGTGCCTGCAAGCGTTGTGAAGGATATGGCCGGGTTATCGGCATCGACCCGGATTTGGTGGTGCCCGACAAGAGCCGATCCGTATACGATGGCGCTATAGCACCTTGGCGTGGCGAAAAAATGGGTGCATGGCTACAGCAGCTTATCCGCAACTCCACGAAGTTCGATTTTCCCATACACCGTGCGTACGCAGACCTGACCTCTGCGCAGCGGGAATTGCTTTGGACGGGGAACAGCTATTTTCAAGGGCTCAACCGGTTTTTCGTGGAACTGGAAGAACAAACCTATAAGATCCAATACAGAGTAATGCTTTCCCGTTACCGCGGGAAAACCAATTGTCCCGAGTGCAGCGGTACCCGTCTGCGCAAAGACGCCACATACGTGAAGGTGAACGGAAAGTCCATCTCGGATGTGGTGTTGATGCCGTTGGATACCGCGTTGGCTTTTTTCCAGCAACTCGAACTGACCGAGAATGAAGCGAAGATTGCAAAAAGGCTCCTTACGGAAATTTGCAACCGTCTCCAATTCCTCACGGACGTGGGGCTGAACTACCTGACATTGAACCGGTTATCGAACACCCTTTCCGGCGGCGAATCCCAACGCATCAACCTGGCCACATCACTTGGCAGTTCGTTGGTGGGATCTGTCTATGTATTGGATGAGCCGAGTATTGGCCTGCACCCCCGCGATACCCAGCGGCTTATTGGGGTATTGAAATCGCTGCGCAATGTAGGCAATACCGTGCTGGTGGTTGAGCATGAGCAGGAGATGATGCAAGCCGCCGACCACTTGATTGATATTGGTCCGGAAGCTGGGGTAAACGGCGGCGAATTGGTGTTCGCAGGCAGCTATGCCGATATCTTGTGCGACGGCGATAGCCTCACCGGTAAGTACCTAAGTGGCAAAGAAGGCATTCCGGTGCCGACAAATAGACGCAAATGGCATGATGCCATCTTAATAAAGGGAGCCCGCGAGAATAACCTTAAAGGAATCGACGTTGGGTTTCCACTCAATGTATTCACGGTCGTTACCGGCGTGTCTGGATCAGGTAAAACGTCGCTCGTGAAACGGATACTATATCCGGCCCTGCAAAAGGCGCTTGGGAACTATTCGGGTGAGCAAACCGGGCTTTACGACGGCATCGATGGTGACATTCCACGAATCGAGCAAGTGGAGCTGGTCGACCAAAACCCGATCGGGCGTTCATCGAGGTCGAACCCGGTAACCTACGTAAAAGCTTGGGATGAGATCCGCGCGCTATATAGTGCACAGTCTGCCGCTAAGGCCGCGGGACTGAAACCCGCCGCATTTTCTTTCAATGTTGAAGGGGGGCGTTGCGACGTGTGCCAAGGTGAGGGAGAGGTGAAGATTGAGATGCAATTCATGGCCGACATTGTGCTGCCTTGCGAGGCATGTGGCGGCAAGCGGTTTAAACCGCATGTGCTGGACGTGACATGGAAAGAAAAGAATGTTTCGGATATTCTCGACCTTAGCGTGGATGAAGCGCTGGCGGTCTTCGCCGATCAACCGAAAATCATGGCGAAACTACAGCCGTTGGCGGATGTAGGGTTGGGCTATGTCAAGCTTGGTCAATCATCGAGTACCCTTTCCGGCGGCGAGGCCCAACGGATCAAGCTGGCGTCGTTCCTCATCAAGGGAAATACCAGCAAAAGTACCCTATTCATCTTTGATGAGCCAACCACTGGACTGCATTTCCACGATATCAAGAAGTTGTTGTTATCTTTCGATGCACTGATTGCGCAGGGAAACAGTATCCTCGTTATTGAACACAACATGGATATGATCAAAAGTGCCGACTGGATCATCGACATTGGGCCCGAAGGCGGCGAGAACGGCGGAGAGTTGATTTTCGAAGGCACGCCCGAGCAGATGGTGAGCAGCAGCGACACCCATACCGCCCGGTTCTTGAAAATGTATATGGGCATACCCGGGCCTAACCAGTAATTTACAATTATCTAGCTTGTTTTTGGGGGATAACGGTTACCTTTATCCTATGATTGGCCGTTTGTTCAGCGGACTACCAAATAACTTCGTACGGACATGAGACATTTTCCTATCGTTGCAATTTTGTGTTTGGTCACGTTTAATGGTGCGTTCGCCCAACGCACCCAAAAGCCGCCCTTGCATGGCAAACATTGGATGGCTATTACAGGCAAACCATTGGCCGCGACAGCAGGGGCGCTCGTGTTCGACCGAGGCGGCAATGCCGTGGATGCCGCATGCGCCATGTTGGCAGCCACGTGCACCATGTGGGATGTCTTAAGTTGGGGAGGCGAAACGCAGGCCTTGATATACAACCCCAAGACAGGAAAAGTGATGGCCATCAATGCACTAGGTGTAGCGCCTTCGGGCGCTACGGCGGAATTTTTCAAAGCGAAAGGATATGCGTTTCCGCCCGAATACGGCCCGTTGGCCGCTGTTACGCCGGGTACACTCGGGGGGCTCTGCTACATGTTAGCCCATTACGGCCGGTTAAGCCTGGAGCAGGTGCTGGCACCGGCCATGGAAATGGCTGCGGGTTATCCCATCGATGCCCAGACCGCCAACAGCATGGAGCGTGGCAAGGAGCGAATCAAGCAGTGGCCCTACAGCAAAGCCGTTTTCTTACCACATCTGGGCGAGGAGCGCGAAGCACCGCATCCGGGCGAAATATTTGTGCAGGACGATTTGTTGGCTACCCTTCAGAAGCTAGTGCTGGCTGAAAAGCAGGCACTGGCGGAGGGCAAGACCCGAGAGGAAGCCATTATGGCTGCATATGATCGGTTTTACAAAGGAGATATTGCCGAAGAAATTGTTCGTGGCAGCCAGGAGCAGGGCGGACTTTTCACCATGGAAGATCTGGCCAACTGGAAACCCATCGAGGAAGAGCCGTTGGTGACCAATTACAAGGGTATCGACGTTTATAAGTTGCGGGAATGGACCCAGGGCCCGGCATTTTTGCAGGCGTTGAATATGCTTGAAGGGATCGACCTGAAATCGATGGGTTTTAATTCAGCAGCATATATGAACACGGTTTATCAGGCGATGAGCCTCGCTTTTGCCGATCGGGACTTCTATTACGGGGATCCTTATTTCGCTCCTTATACGCCGATTAATGGGCTATTGAGCAAAGACTACGCAAAAGAGCGGGCTAAGTTGATTAACCCGAATCGAAATGTCGTATTCCATCCGGGCGATCCGTACCCCTTCCAGGGGGATATCAACCCCTATACATCGCTCCTAGAGGAGCGTGAGCAGCTGCTTTCCGATACGGCTGGTCTGCGGGAATTGGAGCATTTTATGCCCAGCCACGATGCCGTTCGGGCGTTGCTGGATTCCGTGGCTTTTGATTACGCGACTGTAGGCATGGCCGATAGTTTATATAACGATCGGCTTTGGCGTGGCACAACAACGGTAGAGGCTGCCGATTCCGAGGGGTGGGTAGTGTCTATCACGCCAAGCGGAGGGTGGCTACCGGCTTGCATTGCCGGAAAGACCGGTGTCGGAATGAGCCAGCGCATGCAGAGCTTTGTGCTCGATTCTATACTTGATCCCTATAATGTCGTGGCGCCGGGCAGGCGTCCCCGGGTTACCCTCACCCCATCGATGGCGTTGAAAGGTGGCCAACCCTACCTTTCGTTCGCCGTACAGGGCGGCGATACACAGGATCAGAACCTGTTACAGTTTTTCCTCAATATGGTTGAGTTTGGGATGACCGTGCAACAGGCCACGGAAGCCCCAAATATCAACAGCAATCAACTTTGGCTTTCGCTCGGAGGCACGAAATTGTCTGATCGGATGCCCAGAACGGGAAATGTGCTGGTAAACCGCGACACCCCTGAAGAAACGGTTGAAAAACTGAAGGCTATGGGGTATTCGGTACAACGCGGTGACCGGACCAGCGGCCCTATAAACGCCATTTTCATCGACCAGGAGCATGATTCATTGTGGGGCGGAAGCAGTAACAACGGTGAAGATTATGGAATTGGGTGGTGAGCCGGTGGCTGGTCCCTTCTTTTTATTACGATTTTTAGTAGGTTTGTAATGAATTAGGACAATTATAAACTTGTACTTACGCCCATGCCCCCTGTTGATTCTCCGACTATCCAGCGATTAATTGCTGGCGATGAGATTGCCCTCCGTAGTGTCTACGACTATCATAGCGAGCAGGTGTACCAATTGGCTTTCCGGTTTTTGAAAGATACGGCGTGGAGTGAAGAGATCGTGCAGGATGTGTTTTTGAAACTGTGGTTGAACCGGGAAGGGTTAGACGAACAGGGGAATATATGGCTCTACCTGTATGTAATAACCAAGCGGCTATGCCTCAACAAGCTCAGGGAAATCCGTAAATCTACGGAGTTGCTTGAGCAGTTGATGCAAAGTATGGAAGTTGCTGGTAATTTATCTGAGGAGCAGCTCATGGCGGCTGAATTGGAGCAGCGCGCGAAGCACCTGATTTCGCGTCTTCCAAAGCAGCAGCAACTGATCTTTAAACTCAGTAGGGAAGAAGGGCTTACGCACAACGAAATCGCCCAGCGATTGGGCCTTTCGCCCAATACGGTGAAGAACCATATGGTGCAAGCGCTGAAAACGCTGAAAAGTACCCTCCAGCAGTATGGTTATACGTACTTATTAATATCGGCCTTCCTTGGCTAGATTGCACCTTAAGGACGATTCAAAAATAAATCGGCCACAACTAGTCCTATCCCTGCCTTTTCGTGTTCTATTGATGTAAGCCGCCCCAGCCGGTGCCCGATTATTAACGAAAGAACATGGACAACAATCGCTTACAACAGTTGCTGACGCGATATTTTGAAAACACCATCACGAGGGTGGATTGTGAGGAAATGCTGGCGTATTTGGATGAAGGAGACCCGTTAACTATATCGTCGGCCATCGACCGTGTGTTAGAAGGGAATTCCTCAAACAACGTCTTACCGGTAGATTTCGATAAGAAGGAAGACGTTTTTAACCGGTTGATCACAGAAATTCACCAACGCCAAGCAATGACAAATGAGCCATTTCCCTCCCATAAGTTCAGCATTGTTCCATGGTTGAAAATTGCTGCACTTTTGGTAGCTGTTACGCTTGTGGGGATCTTATTGTATAACAACCGGCCATCAGGTTTCAGCATGCCCCCCATCGTTTCTGAAAACAGAGATGACATCTCACTACCTGAACACAGCGAGGCAACGCTTACCTTGGCAGATGGCCGTACGATTATATTGGATAACGCGTCGGATGGCGTGTTAGCAAAGGAGTTGGGTGTCGAAATTCGGAAAGCTGATGATGGAACCATCTCTTATGAAGTTAGGCAGGCGAACATCGCGGAAGGCGGATTTAATTATAATACATTCAGTACGCCAAAAGGTAGCGCCCATCGGATGCTGTTGCCTGACGGAACGAAAGTATGGCTAAATACGGCGTCATCTATACGGTACCCGGTTGTCTTTACCGGTAATGAGCGCAATGTGTTGCTCCGCGGAGAAGCCTATTTTGAGGTCGCTCCGGATACATCCAAGCCTTTCAAGGTAGAGGCGAATGGAAGCATGATACAGGTATTGGGCACACATTTCAATGTGTCAGCATATGCAGATGAGCATCAGACAACGACAACATTGGTGGAGGGGGCGGTGAACGTGTCCAGTAATGGGAATAGCGTTACATTGAAACCCAATCAACAGGCTGTGGTGGACGCGTCGACGGGAACGATCCGGCGGTCCGCCGCTGATATCAGGTCTGCCATCGCATGGAAGGATGGATATTTCCGATTTGAGGACGATTCCATCGAAGAGATTATTTATAAGATATCAAGGTGGTATGATATCGAAGCGGTAGAATACCAGGGAGTGTTAAATGAGCGGTTTTCAGGCACGTTCCAGCGTTCAAAGAATGTATCGCAGCTGTTCCGTAACTTAGAAATGCTCGCGCCAATCCGATTTGAAATCAAGGAAAGGAGGGTGGTCATTGTGAAGTAGTACTACTAACATGGGAAACGGCCTTACAAAAAAGCCGGAAGCGTTCGCGGCGCACCCGGCGTAAAATGGCGGCATTGATTCCATTCGCTTGAGAAGTAATCAATTATTAACCAAACATTTTGTCAAATGTATAAAAATTCTATTGTATTTCGCCTTCCCCGGCGTTATCTGTTCAAATTGTTGCTAACCATGAAAATTGTCACCTTACTGTTGACCGTGACGTTCCTACAAGCTGGAGCCATGGGCTACGCACAAAAAGTGACCATCCACGTCAAAAGGGCATCCATTGCGAATGTGTTGGAGCAAATCCAGCTGCAAACCGGCTATGACTTTCTTTACAACAGTGCCCATTTGCGAGGAACGAACACGGTAGACCTTAATTTCCGTGATACTTCGTTGGACGAAGTGCTCGAAGCATGCTTTGCTGGGCAACCGCTTACTTATGAAATTGAAAACACAACGGTACTTGTGCGGCGAAAGCGCGAAAGTGAGCGGACGGTGGAAGAAACACCACAGCGAGAAGTTTCCGGAACAGTCACCGACAACGAAGGTCAGCCTTTGGAGGGTGTTACAGTCACCATCAAAGGCACTACCATCCTTACGACCACCACTGCGAGAGGCCGATTCTCCCTGCAAGCCCCTCCAGAAGCTGGAGTACTGGTCTTCACGTTGGTGGGGTTCGAATCGCAGGAGCGGTCGATAGGCAGTTCCGGTCTCGTGAATGTATCCTTATTGCCCTCACTCAGCGGCTTGGAGGAGGTTGTCGTTATCGGTTATGGAAGCGTGAAAAGGGGCGATGTGACCGGGGCTATCGGTTCCGTGGGGCGTGATGCCATTGTTCGGAGCGCAAATATACAGGCCGCGGGAGCGATACAGGGACAAGTAGCCGGTGTGAATCTCCTTAAGATGAATGGTAAACCCGGCGACGACTACAACATCGAGGTTAGGGGCTTGAACTCCATCGGCAAAGGGAATGCACCCTTGATAGTAATAGATGGCGTGATGGGAGGTGCGTTGAACTCCCTGAACCCAGCCGATATCGAGAAAATCGATGTGTTGAAAGATGCCTCTGCAACGGCCATCTATGGCTCGAGGGGTTCCAATGGTGTTATCATTGTGACCACGAGACAAGGTGTACCCGGAAAGAACCGGATTTCGTACGACGGTTATGTTGGTATGAAGACCCCCACCAACCTACCCGATTTGATGGATGGACCCCAATTCGTGGCTCACTTCAACGAAGTTATTAAAAACGGCGGCAACCGCTATTTCGACGAAAAAGAGCAACAGAATATCGCCAACGGAACGTATACCGATTGGGTCGATCTCCTGTTACAGGATGGTATGCAAACCAGCCATAACATATCCCTCTCGGGCGGGGGTGAAAATTCCAGACATTTCTTCTCTGCAGGTTACCTGAAAGAAGACGGAAATGTGCCGTCCGAAGCGTTTAGCCGACTGACATTAAAGGCCAATATTGATGGCAAAATAAACAATTGGATTAATGCGGGCACATCCACTTACGTTTCTTATAGCGTTCAGGACCAGGGATCGAACGAGGCCCTTCGTAGCGCTTACCGACTTCGACCGACAGGTGATGCTTATGATGAAAACGGCGAATTGCTGTTTTGGCCCACCACGAGTGACAGCCAGACGCCCAATGCCCTTTTTGACCCACTGAACGTCAAAAACGAATTCAGAAACTTCCGGGTATTCGGCAACCTTTTTGTCGAACTGAACCTTCTCGATGGTCTGTCGTTCCGATCGACAGTTTCACCATATTTGGAAAGCATACGCAACGGGACTTTTGCTGGAAAATATTCAAAAGCAAATACCGGTACCCGGAATGGTCGTGGCGGATACAGCAATGAACTAAATTTTTCCTATACGATAGACAATGTCTTGTCTTACAACCAAACAGTGAAGTCGCACGCATTCAGTGGAGTATTGGCTAATAGTATCGTCGTAAATAGGAACGAGGGAGCGGAACAGAACGTATTGGACTTGCCTTTCGACTCCTTTTGGTATAATACTGGCTCTGGCGGCAACATCGAGGGAGTGTCGAGTTACCTCACCGAATGGGCACTCCTTTCATACATGGGGCGATTCAACTATGCGTTTAAGGACAAATATCAATTGACGTTGACCGGGCGGGCCGATGGCTCATCAAAGCTTGCTCACGGCCACAAATGGGCGTTTTTCCCATCTGCCGCAGTAGCTTGGCGGGTAAGCGATGAAGACTTCTTTCAACAGGTAAAAGCGTTGTCCAACCTTAAGTTGCGTCTAAGCTACGGCGTGGTTGGTAACGATGCAGTTGATCCGTACTCAACCCAAGCGGCCATTGCCCAGACATTGTACGACTGGGGCGGTGATGCAGCACTGGGTTTTGCGCCCGGCGCCATTGCCAACCGGTCGCTTGGCTGGGAAAAAAGCAAGGAAATAAATCTTGGTATCGATTTCGGGTTCTTCAGGAACAGGATATCCGGGTCCGTGGATATTTACGGCAAGAAGACCGAAGAACTGATCCTCAGCCGGGCACTTCCGCAGCATACCGGTTTTGGTTCCATTACCGCAAATGTGGGTTCCACGTCGAATAAAGGCGTGGAAGCGGCGTTAAGCACCGTGAATATCCAAACCGATAACTTTTCGTGGAAGACGACCGTCACCTTTGCGAAAAACAACAATAAAATCTTGGAACTCTATGGCGATAACAAAGATGATGTAGGAAACAGGTGGTTCATCGGCCAGCCCATAGATGTACATTATGCGGAGGTTTTTGATGGGATATGGCAGCTCAATGAAACGGAAGAAGCTGCAAAATATGGTGCCGAACCCGGTCAGGTTAAGGTTAAGGACCTCAATAACGACGGAAAAATCACCGAGGCCGACCAGCAAATTATCGGTAGCCCACTCCCGAAGTGGATCGGGGGGATTACAAACACGTTCGATTACAAAGGGTTCGATTTCTCCTTTATGCTGTATTCACGTCAAGGCTCTATGATCTACAGTCCATTTCACCATTCTAACTTCGCAAGGGAGTGGAACGGTCGATATAATAAGCTAAACGTAAACTACTGGACAGAAACTAATCCATCCAATGAGTGGCCCGCACCCAATAATACGGGTGGTAGGGCCCGGGAGGAGCTGAAGGCGTATGTGGACGCCTCTTTTGTGCGCGTACAAAATGTCACGCTGGGCTATACGTTTTCGCCACGTGTCCTCGGCCGGCTTAAGACGTCGGGGTTGAGGTTGTATTTAACGGCTAATAACCCACTGATATTTACAGACTATGCCGGATTCGATCCCGAGTGGAGCGGTCAGAATACATTCAATATGGGTGTAAGTTCAGCCACATATTTGTTTGGCGCAAACATAGCTTTCTGACAACGAGGCAAATGAAAACTAACGACGGTTCTCTCGGATTTAGAGCCGTTTAACAAATAATTGATATGAAGGCGATAATAAAAAATATACCTGGAACCGCAATGATGGCTTGGGTAATCCTATGTTCTGTCTCCTGCAGCAGCTTATTGGACGAGGACCTTATCTCGGACCGTACGACCGATAATTACTACGTGGATGAGCAGGGGTTTGAAGATTTGGTGAAATCTGCCTATTCCCCGTTGAGGGATATCCACAAGCAACGGGATCTGGCTTGGTTAGGTACCGACGTATTTACTCAAATCGGCGACCCCGTATTGGGTGGGCTGAACGGACTTAACGAATACTCTCCCCAAGCGATTAATCCCCAAACCGAAGCTGTAGAGACGTATTGGAATATGCTGTATGCGGCAATTGCGCGCACCAATACAGGAATAGACCGTGCACCAGCTGCGTCTATGAATGATGCTACCAAAGCAATACGAGTGGCTGAGATTAAATTTCTCCGGGCATTTTACTACTTTTACTTGGTACAGCAATTCGGTGATATCCCCTTACCGCTTCATGAGATTACCGACGTGGTAACCACCGCTGAGCGCATTCCCGAAGAAGAAGTGTATGCCCAGATTATTCAGGACTTGGAAGAGGCCGTTCCGATACTTCCGCATGCGCAAAACGACTACGGACGGGTCACCAAAGGAGCGGCGCAGCACCTACTAGCCAAGGTATACCTTACCCGCGGATACCGTTCATTTAGCGGGTCCGACGATTTCGAAAAGTCCGCTAGCAACGCGACTACCGTCATCAATTCCGGGCAATATGAACTACTTGATGCGTTTGCGGATGTATTCAAACAAGGCAACGAGGAAAGCAAGGAAATCCTATTTTCGGTCCAGTATAGTGCCAATACCGTGTTGAACGGCGATGGCAACGATGCACATTCAATTTTCGGAGCCGGCGTGGATGGCCTTGTTGGCATGGATAGGTCAAGCACATATAACCGGCAGCAGGCGCGTTATGTACCCTCTAAGTACTTGGCAAGCCTGTACGACACCGAATCGGACAGTCGATATGACGCCACCTTTCTCCGTATCTTCTATGCGACGGTAGATCAGGGGAACGTGCGGGCAGGAGACACGGTGCTTTTCTTCCCGAAATGGGATGAACCGTGGAGTACCGAGCGGATGGCAGCCGTCGATTACATTGTCGTCAACCACGACGAATATTACATGGCCGTATCGAAGTTCAACCAATTTCCACCGATATGGAAGTTTTTTGAATCGGGCTTGCCCTACGGCGACGATAAAGGTACCCGCGACCTGTTTATATTCCGTTTGGCAGAAACCCACCTCATTGCTGCAGAGGCGTATTTCCAGGCAGGAAATGAGACGGCAGCCGTTGAGCATATCAACGCGGTGCGCCGCCGCGCCGGAGCGCCCGGAATGAAAGACAGTATGGAGCTTTCTTCCGTCACCATCGATGACATCCTCGACGAGCGCGCCCGCGAACTTTGTGGCGAGGAGCCCCGATGGAATGAGCTGAAGCGGACGGGAAAACTTATTGAACGGGTGAAGTTACACAATGAACGCGCTTCGGAAGCGAACGTTATCCAAGACTTCCACCTACTGCGCCCTGTCCCCTTGTCGCAGATTCAGCGAACGACGAATAATTTCTCACAGAACCCCGGATACTGATGGAGCCCGGAACCGCAGGTACATTCCGTATCGACCGACTGGCGAGTGCTTAGGCATGCTCACCAGTTGGGCCGAGCGGGCCGCAGTATATACACAGAAACTATAGAGCGATTAATATGAGTAAAACCAATTACGGGCGCCTATGCTGTTTGATGAGTTTGGTGCTATTCGTTAGTCACTATCCTGTTGCCGCGCAACACGGATGGCGGCAGCTGTTCAACGGTAAAAACTTAAATGGATGGGAAGTGAAGAACGGAACAGCGGCTTACGAAGTGAAGAATGGGGCCATCGTCGGCATTTCGCAATTAAATACGCCCAATACCTTCCTTTGTACCGAGGAAGACTATTCGGACTTCATCCTCGAGCTCGAGGTAATGATAGACGCCGGACTCAATTCTGGCATCCAGATCCGGAGCCTGAGCCTTCCCAAGGTTGACGGCGGCCGTGTGCATGGCTACCAAGTAGAGATCGATCCTTCCGAGCGGGCATGGAGCGGTGGCATTTATGACGAGGCACGCCAGGGCTGGCTATATCCGTTGTCGATTAATGAAAGCGGTAGGAAGGCGTTCAAAGCAGAAGAATGGAACCGTTATCGGATCGAGGCCGTCGGCAATCGTATCCGGACGTGGGTCAACGGTATTCCATGCGCTAATCTCCTTGTCGACTGGACCGCTAAAGGGTTCATTGCACTGCAGGTGCATGGTATCAAACAAAGTCATCAAGAAGGATTAACGGTCAAATGGCGGAATATCCGGATCAAAACGGACGACCTCGCCAGCGAGCTTTGGCAGCCAGATGACGCCGTCGAAGAGGTAAATTATCTGGTTAACCAACTTACCGAACGCCAGATGCGCGAGGGGTGGCGATTACTTTGGGACGGTAAGACGGCGTCGGGCTGGCGTGGAGCCAATGCCAGTAGCTTCCCTTCTATGGGGTGGAAAATGGAAAACGGTATCCTCAGCGTGCTGCCGTCGGTAAAGGACGACCCGAACAAGGGCGGTGACATCATCACAGACGTTGAGTTCTCCGACTTCGAGCTGGAGTTGGACTTCATGGTTACTGAAGGCGGCAACAGTGGTATAAAATATCTCGTGGTAGAGGAACTACGCCAAACCCCCGGTACGGGACTGGGTCCTGAGTACCAGATTCTGGATGACGATAGGCATCCTGATGCCAAAAACGGCATCGATGGAAACCGAACGGCAGCGTCATTATACGACCTCATCACCGCAAGAAACTTAAATGAACCCGAAAAAAGCAAGCGGATAAATCAACCTGGAAAATGGAACCGGGCCAAGATTGTCGTAAACGGCAACCACATCGAACATTGGCTTAACCATGTTAAGGTGGTGGAGTATGACCGTGGGTCAGCGGCCTTCAAAGCCCGGGTTGCGGAAAGTAAGTTTCATACAATACCTGAATTCGGACAGGCCGTTTCGGGGCATATCCTGCTTCAGGACCACGGTGACCTAGTCTCTTTCAGAAGTATCAAAATAAAGGAGTTATAACCTTATGCCGTCCAGATTGACATCCATGGCCCTTGCCGCTACGTTCTGCGCAGTGTGGGCTATCCTATGTTTGGCATGTGCCAGCCGGAATGCACATGATCCCTCGGTTTATTATGGAAATACCGACCCGGTAGACCTCGTACAACCACTGGTCGATGCAGCCAATTCACGGTGGTTCTTTTTCAACTCGGCAACCCGTCCGTTTGGGATGGTCAACCTAAGTCCGGATATGGAAGTAGACGGCGACTGGGGGACCGGCTACCGGTATCATCAGGATACCATCCGCTGTTTCAGCCATGTACACGGCTGGCAGCTGTCGGGAATTCCGGTATTGCCCATAGCGGGGGCATTCAGGGGGCATTTAGGCCCGCAGGTGTACGGATCAGCTTACACCCACAAAAAGGAAGTTGTCCGGCCAGGGTATCACAAAATCGTGCTGGATGATTACGGGATCACGGCAGAACTGACGTCCACCACACGGGTCGGATTCCACCGCTATACCTTTCCCCAATCCCGCGAAAGCCACATTCTTTTTGACTTCACCACCGCCCTAGGCCCCTCAAAGACCGATAGGGGCTATGCCCGAAAGGTTAATGACCGGGAAATCGAAGGCTATGCTGTCATGGGGGCAACCGTACGCCGCCCTAAACCCATAACGGTATACTTTTCAGCTCAGGTGGATAAGCCTTTCCGGCAATTTTCGGGCTGGCAGAACGGGGAGCTGGTAAGCGGAATCGATGTAGTGGACGGCGAACGTACCGGCATTTATATCAGCTTTCCGACCACGCAGGACGAGGAGGTGCAGCTAAAGGTCGCTATCTCCTACGTCAGCATGGAACAAGCACGCCTCAACCTAGATGCCGAGTTGCCCCACTGGGATTTTGATCGGGTAGTCCGTGAGTCGAGGGCAGACTGGAACCAATGGCTTAGCCGGATCACAGTGGAAGGGGGCGCGCTCGAAGAACGCCAGCGGTTTTATACCGACCTTTGGCATGCCTTGCAGGGAAGACGAATCATCAGTGATGTGAACGGCAAATACTGCGATATGACCGGAGCCAGCCCGCGGAT
>CAZTJY010000106.1:0-14616 GCA_964613725.1 uncultured Parapedobacter sp.
ACAGGTTGGCCTAAACGCCAACCTGTTCTAGCTTTTACCGGACACTAGTGATAAGAAATACATTTTATCGTCTTTTCATCGTCTTTTTATCGTAAAAAAGACGATAAAAAGACGATAGAATTACTATCATTATTCATTTATCAGTAAACTTTAAATAAAGCTAGGGTTATTATTATAGAAAATTTAAGCGTAGGATAGTAGTAGCACGTTTGGGGCACGTCTCGTCAAAATGGCTATTGTGATTTTTGGTTATGGTGCTGTTGCCAAGTCAACAAAAAATAACTTGCCAAACCGAATATGCCGGCACTCGTGGTAGCCAAAACCATACTTCCCAGGAGGTATTCCGTAAGGTGCTGTTGGATAAATGGTTGATAGGTGCCAATTTCTCGCCATTTAAAGGAGCTTTCGGCTGCCGATCCCACCAAAAAGGAACCTATTTCTATACTTGCATAGATGATGAATGGGATGAGCGGTGGGATACTCACATTGGAAAAGGCAAAGGCGATCAGCTTGTTGAGTCGCAATACGACCGCAAGAAACAAGACGATAACTGTCTGGAGGCCCCAGAATGGTGACAGTCCGATGAGTACACCCAGACTCACGGAGGATGCCTTTTTCGCGGGCGAGTCGTCGCTTCGCAAGAGGTCTTCCAGAAAAAAGCGACGGAAACCCTTTTCGCGGAACGCACGGAAATAATCCCGAGGTCGGATGTAAAATAACGCGACCAGTACGAGCCATGTATTGAGGACACTGATGCGGGCGAAGTCGCGGAATGGCCGGAAGTGAGACACCCGCTCGTCCGGGTCGTACAAAACGCGGACGGGTACGTTGCGCACCGGAATGCCGTGCCAAGCTGCTTTGACGATAACTTCCACCTCGAACTCGAACTTGGAGGTATAAAAACGAATGCCCTGTAATGCCTTGAGTGGATATAGGCGAAAGCCCGATTGGGTGTCGGTGAGTGTGATGCCGGTTTCAAATCGGAACCAGAAATTGGAAAACCTATTACCGAAGCTGCTTTTGCCCGGAATGCCATCGCGCTCCATGTTGCGATCACCAATCAGCAAGGCCGGCCCCCCGGCTTCGATGGCGTGTACGAATATGGGGATATCGTCAGGGAAATGCTGGCCGTCTGAGTCAATCGTGATGGCGTAGTCAAACCCCTGTGAAATAGCTTCACGGAAACCGGTCCGCAATGCGTTTCCTTTGCCTTTGTTGCACGGCAGGTGGATGACCGTGATCCCGCTGTAACCTGCCAGGATGCTGGCAGTGATATCAGTGGAACCATCGTTGACGACGAGAATGTGTGCCGTTTGCCTACAGACGCCGTCAAGCACCCTCGATAGCGTTTTGGCATTGTTGTACGTGGGAATGATTACACAGCCGTTGATGGAAGCGAGTACCTCGTTACTGGTCATTCAGGTTCTTTGTTCAGTCGGTTGAAAACGTTTTGAAGTAACCATCGATCATCGCTTTTAAGCCGGCATCTTCCACGTTGGGCAGGGCCTGCTGGACGAATTGTCTGTCGTCTTCAATGTTGTCGTTGTATTTCAAAAATTTGGGCAGGTGTTCCTGCACACTGAGTCTGATTAACCTGATCTCGACGTTGGTCGGATCGTCGGCAACGGCCTGCTCAATCCACTGCACAGCCTCCTTTACCTTGGGCCCACGCTCAGTTAGCTTCTCGTAGCGCGCCAGCAGCATCAATCCGGCACCTTTGTAAGCAACAAATACGGGCCGATCACTTTTCGTTACCCCTGCCAGCGGTTCGTAGAACGCCTGCGCCAGTTCTTCCGACTGGGTCGCATCGCGGTAGAGCAGGCGTAGCTTATCCAGATTTTGGGCACTGACCATGGCAGTGCACGATATAAACAGGAAAAACAAAAATAGCGTCTTCATAGCCTAAACTTTTTGGAAAACACCACTGAACTTAAGGGCCATAGTGTCTTCGAACGATGTGGTGCTCTTTACCGAAAGCACCCCTTCTCCTTCTTCTTCAACATCCAACTCGACCCGAATGTTTGGCGTAAGGCTCGGATTGATGATGGCCATGAACTTGACGTTGCGAGCCGTTTTCAACATCAAAGGAGATGCCGCCCACCTTTCAGTCAGCTCCTTGATGATCTGCATCATGCAAACACCGGGTGTTACCGGATTACCTGGGAAATGGCCTTGAAATACTGCATGACTGCCATTGAGCGAAATTGATGCCGATACCTTTGGTCCCTCGGCGGTGAAGGCGACGACCGAATAAAAATCGTGTAACAGCGACATAAGGAGCAAAAGTAAAAAAGAAAGGGAATATAAATGGATTTTTATTAATATTGACCGATTTACGATAACAAGCGCATGAAATTTCCTACGATTTGTTTACTATTAATTACTGCCCCATTTATGATACTCGCCCAACATGTTCACTTGATAATCGGTACGTATACCGACAACGGTAAAAGTGAAGGCATTTACGTGTATGATTTTGACATGGCAGCGGGTACGGCGGCGTTGGTGAGCACTACGGTGTCCGATAACCCGTCGTTCCTTGCCTTGAGCGCCGATGGGAAGTACCTGTATACGGTGAACGAGAACGGCGATGGCAAAGGCGCGGTTAGTGCGTATGCGTATGACGATGAGGCTGGAACACTGACGTTCCTGAACAGGCAGCTGACACAGGGCGACCATCCATGCCATGTGGCAACAGATAGCTTGGGCACCCACGTAATCGTCTCTAATTACTCGGGTGGAAGTATCAGTGTATTCCCCATTGGCCCTGCAGGTAGCCTGGGAGGAATGGTACAACAGATCCACCATCAGGGAAATGGCCCAGATCCGCAGCGGCAGCTGGCCCCGCATGTGCATTCAGCGTTCTTCAATCCCGACGAAACGCAACTATTCGTGCAAGACCTCGGTACCGACCAGGTGAATATTTACGATTTCCAGCCCGAGAACCTCACCGCTCCACTCTCAGCAGCGGTGCCTTTTATCGAGACGGTGCCGGGTGGCGGACCGCGGCACGTCGCTATTTCGGCCGACAGCCAATTCCTGTACGTGGTGCTGGAAATGGCGGCCTCGGTTGCGGTTTACCAGCAACGGGAAGGGCGTTGGATAGCTATCCAGGAGGAATCGATAAACGAGGCGGATTTTGATGGTGCAGACGGCGCAGCGGATATCCGGCTCTCGCCTGACGGGAAGTTCCTGTATGCCTCTAATCGTGGCGATGCCAATACCTTAGCAATATACGGGGTAGACGCGGCTTCGGGGAAGCTAACCAGGGTGGGCAACCAGTCTGTACTGGGCCGCGGTCCGCGCAACTTCACGCTGTCGCCCGATGGCAAATACATGTTGGTAGCGAACCAGCAGACCGACGAAGTAGTTATCTTTGGACGTGATACCGACACAGGCCTGCTTACGGATACAGGGAACCGGATCGCGGTGGGATCGCCCGTTTGTTTGGTTTTTAGTGAACGTGTTTATTAGTGGCCTCCCTCACTCAAGCTCATGGGTCTCCTCATTATACTTGTCTGCAAGGTCATCCTGAGTAGTGCCCTCCCATTGGTCCGTCTTGATTAAATAGGCGGTGCGGGCAATGAGGTGAGCGGCCACGGGTGCGGTGAGTATCAGAAAGAAGATGATGGCCAGCGCTTTGGTTGTAACGGAAACGTCTTCGGGAAAATAGAATGCGGCGCTAAGCAAGAGCAAACCGCCGCCTAATGTGGCCGCTTTTACGGTAACCGACAGGCGCAGGTAGAAATCGGGCATCCTGACGATGCCAACTGCAGCAATAAGAATGGCAAGTGCACCGATGGTGCATAGCACGCCGATAAGGATATCAATCATTTCCGCCCCCTTTTTTCAATGTAGTAGGAAAACGCGATGGTGCCTAAAAACGCAATGAGTGCTAGGATCATGGCCACATCGATAAGTGTCGATTTGCCGGTGTTGATGCTATACACCGTGATGACACTGATGCCGATGGTGATCAATAGATCCAGCGCGATGACTCGATCTACGATGGTGGGCCCCTTGAAGAGCCGGATGAATACCAATAACAACGATACCGCCAGGATCGGTAAAATCACGTAGTCGATGTAGCTGTCTAATGTCATCGGATAATCTCCAATAGTCTCCGCTCCACGCGGTCCCTGATCTGTTCGATAAAATGTTCTTTACTCTTCATATACATGGCGTGGATGTAAATGGCTTTCCGGTCTTTGCTCACGTCGATCACCAGCGTGCCGGGCGTCAGTGCGATCATCGTAGATAGCATGTTGATTTCGAAATCGCTTTTGGCTTCCATGGGGTACCTGACGATGCCGGGCTTCATGAAGAATTTCGGGGTCACCACGTCGTACGCCACCTGGATATTAGCCTTTACCATTTCGTAAAGGAAATACAAGACAAACCCAATGATTTTGGGCACGCGGTTGAAATACCGCCGGTCCACCTCGTTACGGTTCATGAGCCAGAGCAGGAAAAAACCGATGGCGAAGCCGAACAGGAAATTGGTATAATACAATACCCCTGTTAAGGCGACCCACGTGAAGGCCAGTAGTAGGTTCATCAGAAAATGTTTAACCATAGCAGTCTCGTTTACGGTGATTCATTTGTCCCTAAAACCGCCTCGACATAAGGCGTAGTATCCTTCATCTCGCCGGCGATGTGTTTGGCCACGGCCGTGATGTTTTCGGCCCCCAGTCCGATGTAAAGCGTAATGGCCGCCAAGAAAACAATCGGTGCGACGAGCAACGACTTCCGGAAGGTACTTAATGGCTGGAAGTCGTCCGTCAGCTCGGTGTCGCCTTCTTCCGGCGGCCGGTCTTTCCAAAAGACTTTAGCCCACATGGTAGAGATGACGTATAAAGTAGCAAAGCTACCGATAATAATGGCGCCTACCAACGCGTACTGGTTATCCATAAAGCCGGCCTCGAATAAATGGATCTTGGGCCAGAAGCCCGACAGCGGTGGGATGCCTACTAACGAGAAGAGCACAATGGCCATGACCAGCGACAATAACGGGTATTGTGCGTATAGGCCGCCGAGCTTATCCATGTTCATGGTGCCGCGCAGCTTCCGGATGAGCCCGGCGATGAGGAACATGTTGGTTTTTACCATAATGTCGTGAAATAAGTAGAACAGCGCTCCCATGAGGGCTACTTCCGAGTACATGCCTAGACCACCCACCATGAAGCCGATGTGGCAAACGATGAGGTAGGAGAACATGCGACGGATGTTGTTTTTGATGACGGCCCCGAATGTGCCGGTAAGGATGGTAAAGACCGCAATGCCAATGAGCAATGTACGCGTGAACTCATCGGGGATGAAGATGAGCGTGAACATGCGGAACATCGCGTAGATGCCCGCTTTGGTGAGCAATCCGCCAAAGATGGCAGCCACCGCTGAGGGCGGGGTGTGGTAAGATGAGGGCAGCCAGAAATAAAGCGGGAACACCGCCGATTTGATGCCGAAGCCGACGATGAAGAAGATGGCTGTGAGATCGACGAGGGTACGGTTTTGCAGGGCCGCGACCTTGAGCGAGAGGTCGGCCATGTTGAGAGTGCCAGTAATACCGTACAGGATGGCGATGCCCGTGAGGAAAAACGTGGAAGCTAAGATATTCATGGCCATATACTTCACTGAGCCCTCGATCTGTGCTTTGCGGCCACCAAGGGTCATCAACACGAATGAGGCAATGATGATGACTTCGAACCAGACATAGAGGTTAAAGATATCGCCGGTAAGGAAGGCGCCGTTGAGGCCCATCAGCAGGAAATGGAAGATGGGGAAATACCCATATATGATGCGGCCACGGGCAATGCCGGCAGCGGAGAAAACCGAAACGGCAAGTCCCGAAAAGGAGGTGAGCAGCACCATGCTACTGCTAAACACATCGGCTACGAAGGTGATGCCGAATGGCGAATCCCAGCCGGCGGCCTGCATGGTGAGGATGCCGCCCCGCCACACGGTGGTGAACAGCCGGATGGCCACCAGCATGCCTACCGCGCTACCCGCAATGCTGATGATGCGGTGGGCAACTGTTTTACGCCAAAAGAACAGCAGCAGGATGGCTGTGAACAGGTGGACAAGTACTGGGAAAACAATGGTATTGTCAATCATATATCTTCTTCTTCCGGCGTATTCAAATCGTCAAGGTCGTCCGAATTGACCAATACATATACCCTTTTGAGCAACACGATGGCAAACGACTGGATGCCGAAACCGATGACAATAGCCGTGAGGATCAACGCCTGCGGCACGGGGTCTGCATAGATATCGGTAAACAGCTTGGCAGCGCTGTCGATGACCGGCGGCTTGCCCTTGGTGATGCTGCCCAGAAGAAAAATCAGCAGGTTGGCACCGTTGCCCAGCAGGGTGATGCCCACGAGCAACTTTACCATGCTGCGCCGGAGGAGCATGAAAATGCCTGCTGCATAAAGAACTGCAATGAGTATGATGAATACGATTTCCATGAGCTACTCGCTATATTGGGCAATGGTGAACAAGATGGTAAGGACTACGCCGATGACCACCAGGTAAACGCCGAGATCAAAAAACAAGGCCGAACCAATCATGCCGATTACGGGGAAAGGTTCGTCGAACCATAGGCCTGTCATCACAGGCTGGCCACCCAGCATGGGAGCAAACATGGCAAGTGTTGCCAACGCCAGGCCCACCGGTATAAACGAGCTCGGGTGAGTGCGTAGCAATTTGAGCGTAGCGCCATTTCCATGGGTAAAACTATGCAGCACAAACGCGATGGCGGCAATAAGTCCGCCCACGAAGCCGCCACCGGGATGGTAATGCCCCCGTAAGAGGATGAATACCGAAAACAGCAGCAGAATGGGCAGTAGGTAACTCGAAGCGGTTTTTAGGATGGCGCTATTCATATCATTCTTTCTCCGATGCTTTTAACCGTAATTTCAATAAGCTGACCACGCCGATGGCAGCGATGCTCAATACCACGATTTCGAACATGGTATCGAGCCCGCGAAAATCGACGAGGATCACATTGACCACGTTTTTCCCTTTCGCCAGTGTGTAGGCGTTGTCACCGTAAAACTGGCTGACTTCCTGATCGATGGGTTGGTTGAGTACCTGGACGGCGATTAACGCGATAAGGAGGCCAAACGTCGACGCAACAAGTCCGTCGCGCAACCGGATGCCGCTATTGGCGAAATTGAGGAATGGCGGAAGCCGAAACAATACCAACACGAACAATACCACGGTGAGTGTATCGATGCTGAACTGCGTCATGGCCAAATCAGGGGCGCTGTAAAAGACGAACAGCAGGCACACGCAGTAGCCGAGCACACTGGTGGCCACCACTACGGTGAGGCGCGAAGCCGCCGTGACCGTGATGTATACCGCGGCAATGAGGATGGCAGCCACCACCACCTCGTAGGTGGTTACGGGCGACAAGTTGTCGACAGTGAGCCGTATTGGCCCACCGGTGGCGAGTCGTATGGCAAATAAGATGATGGCCGCTAAGATGATGCGTAGCAAGTATACCCGCAGGTAGCCATTGTGCAGCGTGCGGGTATAGCGGATAGCGATTTTGCGGGCGAACCGCGCCAGCTGGCCGATGACGTGTTTGGGTGCTAGGGTATTATAACGTTCAATGCCCGCCAGGCTGGCCGCCGAGGGCCGACGTAACAGGTACAGCACGGCGCCCACGGCAAGCGTGATGCCGCTTAGCAACAGCACCAGGTTGAACCCGTGCCAAAGCTTGATGGGGGTATCGATGTCGGAAGCGTGCATGGCCTGTGCTGCCGGATTAAGTAGCGTGGCGTCGACCAACCTCGGGGCGCAGCCGAAAACAACGCCCAGTACGCCCAACAGGAGCGGTGCTCCCCACATCAAGACGTGGGGTAGGTGCACGTGGCCGTACCTTTCAGGGAGCGCCCCTGTGAATGGCTTGATACCTGCCAGGAAGCCCGCACAGAGGAGCAGTATATTGGTCATCACCGCCACGGCAGTGAGTGCGATTGTGAGGATGCCGGGAGTATGAAGGGTCGCCTCGTAGATAAGGTCTTTGCCGATGAAGCCGAAGGTAAGTGGTATGCCGGCGCTGGACAGGGCCGCGAGGATACCTGCAATGGCCAGCGGGAACAGCACCTTGCGGAGGCCCGAGAGCTGCGTAATGTCGCGTGTGCCCGTTTCGTGGTCGATAACGCCGGCGGTGAGGAAGAGCGAAGCTTTATATAAGGCATGCACCAGGATGAAAACCGAAGCCGCCAGCAGCGAGTCGGCCGTTCCAATGCCGATAAGGAATACCAGCATGCCCAGCGCTGCGACGGTAGAGTACGCCAAAATAGACTTGAGGTCGGTGCGGAAGATGGCATGGAAGGCACTGTACAACATGGTGATGCCACCGATGGCGACGAGCGGATACATCCACAGGTCAGTGCCACCCAGCACCGGTTGGAGCCTGGCAAGAAGGTATACACCCGCTTTGACCATGGTGGCTGAATGCAGGTAGGCAGATACGGGCGTGGGCGCTTTCATGGCCCCCGGTAACCAGAAATGGAACGGGAATTGGGCTGATTTGGTGAAAGCGCCGGCAAAGACCAACAGTAGGATGAGCCCATAAAGAGCGTGACTTTTGAGGTATTCATGGGTGCCCAACATCTCCTGGATGGAATAGCTGCCCGATAGGTGGCCCATCAAGATCAGCCCCGCCATGAGGAGGAACCCCCCGCCACCTGTGACGCCTAATGCGATGAGGGCGCTCTTGCGTGAGGCGGCGCTGTCATTATTGAACCCGATGAGGAAGAACGAGCTTATGCTGGTGAGCTCCCAGAAAATGAAGAGCAATAACACATTGTCTGACAGCACTACGCCCAACATGGCCGCCATGAAGAGGCTGAGGTAGGCGTAAAATCGATCGAGGTATCGGTGGCCCTTGAGGTAGGGCGCGGCATATAAAAAAACCAGCGACCCGATGCCGGTGATCAGCAGGCTGAACAACAGGGAAAGACCATCTAGGTGGAAGTCGAAATTGACTCCCAAGGAGGGTACCCACGGGTGGTGGAAATGGATGTCGTGACCCGCTTGGATGGTCGGGATGAAGCTGGCGAAATAGGCGAATAACCCAATGGGTAACAGCGAAGCCGCTATGGCCAGCCGGCCCTTGAGGTATTTACCTAACGGAATATATAAGAGGGAAACAATTAGGCCTGCAAGTACAGCTATCAGCATTAATCAACGTTGTTTAATCCATATTCTCCGAGGGTACTAAAATATATAAATTTCCACAACCAGCCGGTATTAAAGTTGAAATAATAGGATTTGTGGTCGGTTCTTCTTAATATTGGACGTTCTCATTATATCACTTTAACGCGCATATAAGATGAAGATAACCATATTGGATGGATATCCGCTGAATCCGGGTGACTTGGACTGGGGTTACCTCGAAAAATACGGTGATGTGACCGTACACGAACGGACGGTCGCCGCCGAGGTAGCCGAACGGGCTGCCGGCGCGAAGGCCGTATTGACTAACAAAGTGCCGTTGGGTGCCGACGTGCTGCGGCAGCTGCCCGACCTGAAATATATCGGTGTGCTAGCCACGGGGTATAACATCATCGATACGGCGTATGCGAAGGAGCATGGGATCGTAGTAACCAACGTGCCGGGCTATAGTACCCGATCGGTGGCGCAACTGGCATTTGCCCTCCTGCTGGAACTCTGTCACCATGTGCAGCGGCACAGCGACCGCGTGAAAGAAGGCAAATGGGCCCAGTCGCCCGACTTCAGCTTTTGGGATTACCCGTTGATGGAGCTTGCCGGCAAGACCATGGGCATCGTCGGCTTCGGCGACATCGGCAAGCAGGTGGCAGATATTGCCACGGCATTCGGCATGCAGGTGATAGCCCAAAGCCGCACGGAGACCGACCAGTCGCATCGCCATAATTTCCGATGGGTTGCGTTGGACGAGCTGCTGGAGCAGTCGGACGTAGTGAGCCTGCACTGCCCGTTGACGCCGAAGACGGAGGGGCTGATCAAGGCCGATACCCTAGCCAAAATGAAAAAAAGTGCTTTTTTACTGAACACCTCGCGCGGTCCTCTTGTGGAAGAGGAGGCGCTGGCTACGGCCCTGAATAGTGGAGCGTTGGCCGGCGCGGGTGTGGACGTGCTAGCAGTGGAGCCGCCGAAAGCGGGCAGTCCGTTGTTTACGGCGAAAAACTGCTTGGTAACGCCGCACATCGCCTGGGCTACGAAAGAGGCCCGCACGCGCTTGATGGGCACCGTTGAGGAGAACCTGAAGGCTTATTTGGCGGGTCGGCCTATCAACGTTGTAAATTGGTAAGCGATGCACATTCTTATTGCACCTAATGCGTTTAAGCACGCCGTTGATGCATCCACGGCTGCGGAAGCAATCCACCGTGGCTTGCGAGCTAGCCAATTACCCTGCACCTGTGAATGTTTCCCTATAGGCGACGGCGGCAACGGTACCTGCCGATTGATCATCGACCGCCTTCGGGGCGAACTCGTAGAAGTGCCGGTGTTGGATCCGCTGGGTAGACCCATAAGGGCTTCATTCGGCTTCGTGGAAAGTAGGAAGATGGCCGTTATCGAACTAGCGGATGCTTCAGGCTTACATCTGTTGGAGCCCTGGGAGCTCGACCCGCTTCATGCCCAGTCGTATGGAACGGGCCAACTGATCCTCGCGGCCTTGGACAATGGCGCCGAGGAGATTATCGTTGGCATGGGTGGGTCGGCCACGGTTGATGGGGGCAGCGGTATACTCCGTGCGCTCGGCGCCCGGTTTCTCGACGGCACAGGGAGGGAGATCGCGGATTTGCCGGCGGGATTGGAAGCGTTGCACACCATTGACCTATCTGGCTTGGATGGACGGCTGCGAGCGGCAAGGCTTACGATACTCTGCGACGTGGACAACCCATTGCTGGGCGAGCAAGGCGCCGCGCATGTATTCGGTCCGCAGAAAGGGGCTTCCACGGCGCAGGCGCAGCAGCTGGATGGCTTGTTAGCGCATTACGCCGCCCTGATAAAGGCTACTACCGGCGCGGACGTTTCCACGCGTCCCGCGGGTGGCGTGGCAGGTGGTGCCAGCGCCGGCCTGGCGGGACTGCTAGGTGCTACGCTTGTGAACGGGATCGATTACTTTCTCGACCTGACGCGGTTCGATGCCGCCCTGTCGCGCTGCCAGCTCGTGATTACCGGTGAAGGAAGCATTGACAGCCAAACGTTGCAGGGAAAAGGGCCTTATGGTGTGGCCAGCCGTGCCAAGCGGATGGGGCTGCCGGTTATCGGACTCGCAGGCAAGGTACCCCGCGGCGTAAGCGACGACCTTGCCGCCTATTTCGACACGCTGCTGGCGGTGGGCAGCGGCCCGTCGCCGTTGGACGAGGCGTTGGCCGCCACCGTCGATAACCTGGCCCGGACGGCTACGCAATTGGGCAACCTGCTGGCTATTTCGTCCTGAATTTTTATGTTTGTAAGAAATCCATAGTGCTAATTAATGATACTAATGAAGAAAAACCGATTATTCCTATTGACGACATGTGTGGTGAGTTTTTTTGTGGCAGGCAGCTACGCCCAAGAAACGGCGTATGAACCACCGGCCCTGAGCAACCCGAACTCATGGTCGTTGGTATTGATGCCCGACCCGCAAAGCTACGTGAAGTTTGAACGTAACCAGGGCATACTCGAACTGATGACCGGTTGGATCAGCGAGCAGGTCGATCCGCTGAATATTGAGATGGTGCTCTGCACGGGCGACCTTGTAGAACACAATGACTGGTTAAACCCGAACGGTACGCAAGGCAACCAGCCGGGCAAGCAGCAGTGGGAAGCGGTGGCGCAGGCTTTCGGCCGCTTGGATGGCAAGGTGCCTTACGTGGTGGGTACCGGAAACCACGACTATGGCGTGAAAAACATTGAATACCGCCGGACAAACTATAATCAGTATTTTCCGGTGGACAAGAATCCGCAGTCGCAGAAGCTGCTCCGCGACGTCGGGATAGACAACGATGGCTATCCATCGCTAACGAATGCGACCTATGAATTCACGTCGCCCCATGGCCGGCAGTTCCTCGTGATGGTGCTGGAATTCGCGCCGCGCGATACGGTGTTGCAGTGGGCGCTCGAAACCGTTAACCAGGAGCGGTATGCCAACCACACCGTGATCTTGCTTACCCACTCGTACCTCAACTCGGCAAGCGAGCACATCGTAAAGGAAGGTTACCCGATTACGGATGGCAACTATGGGGCTGCGGTATGGGAGAAGCTGGTAATGCCTTCAAAAAATATCCAGCTGGTCTTCAGCGGCCACATCGGCAAGCCTGACGACATACTCGGCCACATTGGTTTCCGCACGGATACCAATGCCGGCGGCAAAAAGGTTCACCAGATGGTGTTCAATGCACAGGCATTGGGCGGCGGCTGGCATGGCAATGGCGGCGATGGCTGGCTGCGCTATATGGAGTTTCTCCCCAACGGAAAAACCGTGCAGGTGAAGACGTTTTCGCCCCTGTTTGCCATATCCCCCGCTACGCGGCACCTGGCATGGCGCACGGCGGATTACGATGCGTTTTCGTTTGAGTTGGACTAAACGTAAAATAATGAACTCGGGTGACACCGATTCGTGACATCCGTGTCACCCGAGTTACGCAAAGCTTAATTTCAGGACTATCCTCTTAACTTCTCCGCACCCTCCTTGATTTCTTCCACCACGGCAGGGTCGAGCAGGGTGGTAATATCGCCCAGGTTGGACGTGTCGCCCTCGGCTATTTTCCGGAGGATACGCCGCATGATCTTCCCCGACCGGGTTTTCGGCAGGCCACTCACGAATTGGATTTTGTCGGGCTTGGCGATAGCGCCAATAATGCGGCTCACCGTTTGATTGATGTCCTGCCGGGTGAGGTCTTCATCCACGTGGTGGCTGGAGGCAATGACGTAGGCGTAGATACCCTGGCCTTTCACGGGGTGGGGATAGCCCACGATAGCCGATTCGACGACATCGCTGTGCATGTTGATGGCGTTTTCCAGCTCAGCGGTGCCGATGCGGTGGCCGGATACGTTTAACACGTCATCCACCCGGCCGGTGATGCGGTAATAACCATCTTCGTTGCGCAGGCAGCCGTCGCCGGTGAAGTACATGTTTTCGTAGGTGGAGAAATAGGTTTGCCGGCAACGCTCGTGGTCACCATAGGTGGTGCGAATCATGCCGGGCCACGGGAATTTGATGCACAGGTTGCCGCTCACGTCGTTGCCTTCCAGCTCCTTACCGTTCTCGTCAACCAGTACCGGTTGGACGCCGGGGAGCGGAAGCATGGCGAAACTGGGGATGGTGGGTGTAACGCCGGCGATGGGCGAGATGAGGATACCCCCGTTCTCGGTTTGCCACCACGTATCTACGATCGGTGCCTTCCCTTTGCCGATTTTCTCGTTATACCAATTCCACGCTTCTTCATTAATGGGCTCACCCACGCTACCCAACTTATGGATGCTGCTCAGGTCTTTGCCGTCGACGTACTCGTCACCGGCAGCCATCAGTGAGCGGATGGCGGTGGGGGCGGTATAGAGGATATTTACTTGGTGCTTCTCCACGATATCCCAAAAACGCCCAGCGTCGGGCCATGTGGGAATTCCTTCAAACATCAACGAGGTAGCGCCCTGCGATAGCGGGCCGTAGATAATGTACGAGTGGCCGGTGATCCAGCCGATGTCAGCAGTACAGAAATACACTTCGTCGGGTTGGTATTGGAATACGTTGGCAAATGTGTAGCCTGTGTATACCATGTATCCGCCGCAGGTGTGTACCACGCCCTTGGGCTTACCCGTGGAACCGGAAGTGTAGAGAATGAACAACATGTCCTCGGCATCCATCTCTTCGGCGGGGCACGCAGGGTTGCCCTGCGTCTCTACTTTGGTGATTTCGTCTTCCCACCATACGTCGCGGCCCTTTATCATGGAAACCGGCGTGCGCGTGCGGGTGAGCACGATGACCCGGTCGACCGACTTACACTGCACCAACGCATCGTCCACAATGTTTTTGAGTTCGATGGTTTTGGTGCCGCGGAACCCGCCGTCCGAAGTGATGACGAGCCTGCATCCGGTATCGTTGATGCGGTCGGCAATGGATTGCGCTGAAAAGCCGCCGAACACCACGGAATGGATAGCACCGATACGGGCGCATGCCAATACGGCGATGACCAGTTCGGGCACCATGGGCAGGTAGATGCATACCCGGTCGCCCTTCCGTACACCATTATTTTTAAGTACGTTGGAAAATTGTTCTACTTTTTCGAGCAGTTGCTTGTAGGTGAGCACCCGATGGGCCTCTGTGGGATCGTTGGGTTCCCACACAATAGCTGGCTTATCGCCCAGCTTATAAATGTGACGGTCCAAGCAATTTTCAGTGATATTAAGCTTGGCGCCTTCAAACCATTTGATAGCGGGCTCCCTGAAATTCCAGTTCAACACGTTATTCCACTTCCGTCGCCAGTAGAAGGTGTCGGCGATTTCTGCCCAGAATTCTTCCGGTTTTTCTACGCTATGTTGGTAGACCCGCTGGTATTCATCAAATGATTTGATTTGTAAATCCATATTTAGTTAATTTTTTGTTTTATTTTGTCTGACATAAATTGGCCTATTCGG
>CAZTJY010000107.1:0-14526 GCA_964613725.1 uncultured Parapedobacter sp.
AATTGCCTGTTGAACCCCTTATACCCAGGCTACCATGAATTGGTTCGTGTAAGGTCGGTGGAGCAACTGCCGGTAGACGGTCGCCTCATCCATATCAAGATGGAGAAGTGACCGGCTCGGTGCTTATCTGCCGGTCGCGGAATACCAATAAGAAAAGGATGGCCAATGCCAGGGCGTAGCCGGCAAAGGTAAACCAGATGCTCGACCAATCGCGGATTCCATCGGCGCCCGTGAAATGGTCGACCACCCATCCGCTTCCATAACCGCCGATAATGGCGCCGAAGCCATTGGTCATGATGATAAACAGACCCTGGGCACTTGAGCGGATTTTCGGTTCTGCCACTTTTTCTACATACAAGGAACCCGAAATATTGAAGAAATCGAACGCCATGCCGTAAATGACCATGGACATTACTAATAGGTACAGTTTGTCGGCGGGGTTCCCGAGTCCGAACAGTCCGAACCGGAGCACCCATGCGATGATGCTGAATAAAATGACCTTTCGGATACCGAACCGGGTGAGGAAAAAGGGAATCAATAAAATAAAGAAGGTCTCCGACAACTGCGAGATAGAGAGCAGGAGATTGGGATGCTGTACGCCGAACGAATCGGGATAGGTGGTTTTAAAATCGCTTAGGAACGGGCCACCAAACGCATTGGTAATCTGTAACGCCGCGCCCAATAAAAGCGAAAAAATGAAAAACAGCGCGGTGTTTCGGTTTCTGAGCAATACAAATGCGTCCAACCCCAACGAAGATGCCAGCGTCTTTCTGCGGGTTTCGTCGAGGAAGGGTGGCGATGGTGGAACCGTAAGGGCATAGCCTGCCAGAAACAGCCCAGCCCCCGCCGACACGTAAAGCTGGTTGTTGCTTTGTGTCCACCCCAAGAGGTCGACAGCCCACATGGCCACGATGAAACCAACCGTACCCCACACGCGGATAGGGGGGAATGCCTTGACGACATCGAACTGCCGCCGCGAAAGCACATTGTAGCATACCGAATTGGACAACCCCAGGCTTGGCATATAGAATAGTGAGTTGAGCAGCATGAAGCTGTAAAATGCGCTGAAATCCGTCACATTTGCCGCAGCAATCAGCGCACAGGCTCCGACGAGGTGTGCCGCTGCGTAGACCCGTTCGGCATTCACCCACCGATCGGCCACAATGCCGAGCAAGCCGGGCATGAAAACAGAGGCGATGCCCATGGTGGAGTACACCGATCCGATCTGTAATCCGGAGAACCCGAGTTGCCCAGCCATATAACTGCCGAGCGAAATGAGCCACGAACCCCACACAAAAAACTGGAGGAAGTTCATCACAATCAATCTTGTCTTTATCGACATGGTGGCTGGCAAGCGGCTATTTTTCGGATCATCTAAGAAGATTTTCGGCGCGTGATTTCGTCCCTTATCCTTGCTGCTTTCTCATAAAGCTCATCCGCCAATGCTTTCGATAGTGTATCTTGGAGCTGCTCATCGCTCATGGATGAAAAAGACGATGTGACATCTTTCGTTACCATGGTCTCGGGGGTATCGGTGCCGGATGGTTCAATGTTTTCTAGGAAAACAAAGTCGTTGCCTTCGATAACGATGCCGGCCGATGCTAAGATAAATTCATATGTGTATACCGGCGCCTTGAAACGTACGGCCAGTGCAATGGCATCCGATGTCCGCGCATCAATTTCCGTTTGCTTATGGCCATCATTGAAGAGGATTTTCGCATAGAAAATACCATCTACCAAGTTGTAGATGATTACCTCGTCAATACGGATTTGGTACGTTTCGGCGAAGGCTTTGAAAAGATCATGCGTAAGTGGGCGACTGGGTTTCATCTTCTCGATCTCGATGGCTATTGCCTGCGCTTCGAACCCACCGATAATGATAGGCAACCGACGGCGTCCGGTTACTTCGCCAAGCACAAGCGCATAAGCACCCGATTGGGTTTGGCTGTAAGACAGACCGACGATATCTAATTTAATCTTCTTCATACCTGATTGGATGCAGGATTACAAAGATGCGAATTGTTATCGAAAAATCAACCGTTTAGTTGCCTTTATACGCTTTTATGGCGGCAGTAAGTTTGGGTACAATCTCGAAAGCGTCGCCTACGATACCATAATCGGCGACTTTGAAAAAGGGTGCCTCGGGATCCTTGTTGATGACCACGATGGTTTTCGACGCGCTCACGCCGGCCAAATGCTGGATGGCGCCCGAAATGCCAATGGCTATATATAGATTGGGACTTACGGCGATGCCTGTTTGCCCTACGTGCTCCGCATGGGGCCGCCAGCCGGCATCAGACACCGGTTTGGAGCATGCGGTAGCCGCGCCAAGCACTTCGGCAAGTTCTTCGATCATCGACCAATTTTCAGGGCCTTTAAGGCCGCGTCCCGCTGATACCACAATTTCGGCATCGGGCAGGGCAACCTTGTCCGTGGTACGGACGATCTCCTGGATAACTGTTTGGAAGTCGCTTGCGGGGACATCGGGGCTGAAGGCTTCCACCGTTGCGGTGCCGCCGGTTTCGCGTACTCCGAAAGCATTAGGGTTCAGGGCAATTACTTTTTTGGGCGCGGTAAGTTCGGTGATTGCGAAAGCCTTTCCGGAAAAAGCCGTTTTCTTTACATGCAGTTTGTCGCCCTCGATCTCGGGTAATTCCACTGCTCCGTCGGCCAATGCAGCCTCCAGTTTGGCAGCCACGCGCGGGGCCAGCCCCTTGCCGCTGAACGTGTTGGAAATGACCACTACGTTGGCATCAACGCGTTCCGCCGCTGCGGCGATAACCGATGCGTAAGCCTGATTGATGAACTGCGCCAGCTGTTCGGACGAGACGTGGAGTACCTTGGAAGCACCGTATTTGCCCAGGGCAGCTAAATGGGTTGGATCCACATTGCCGATGGATATGGCGGTAACCGATGTGCCCATCCGATCGGCGATGGCCTTGGCGTAAGAAACCCCTTCGTAAGCAGATTTTTTAAACGTTCCCTCCGTATGTTCGCTATATACTAAAACTGACATGTGCTGCTGTTTTATGATGTTTGACATTATTATTGGCTGGCGACGTTTAAATCACACGCGCTTTGTTATGCAATAGGTCAACCAGTTTCTCCACTTCGCCCGCGTCGACCAGTGTAACGCTCCCCCGTGGCTCGGGCGACTCGTAGCTAACGACGCGGGAGAGCTCCGGTACAGATACCGGCTGGATGACCTCTAGGGGTTTGGTGCGGGCACTCATAATGCCACGCATATTCGGAATACGGGGCTCGGCAACGCCTTCGGCGGCACCAACGACCAGCGGCAGGGGTATGGAGAGTGCTTCCTTGCCGCCCTCGATTTCACGTTCAACCGTCGCCTTATTATCTTCGATATCAACACGTTTTGCAGTCGACACGGAAGGGATTCCCAAGAGCTCGCCAAGATAGGAAGCTACTTGTGAACCATTGTAGTCGATCGACTCGCGACCAGTGAGGATGAGGTCAAATGAATGGTTTTTAGCGTAATCGGCGATCTGGTGGGCTACGAACCACGCGTCGCGGGGTGCCGCATCTACGCGTACCGCCTCGTGTGCACCGATGGCCAGGGCCTTGCGGATGGTGGCTTCGGTAGCGGCCTCGCCAACGTTGATGACGGTGACCTTGCCAACGCCGCCATCGGTCAAATCGATGGCCCTGGATAAGGCGATCTCATCGTAGGGATTGATGATGTACTGGATGCCAGTCGTGTTGAGCGATGTACGGTCGGCCGTGAACGTAATCTTCGATGTGGTATCCGGAACATTACTGATACAAACTAATATATTCATGACAACTGGTTTTTCACAAAAATCGGCAAACTTTTTTTATTATGCAAGCATAGTATTTTCTCGGCGTAGTTTGCCCACGTCGTTCGTATCCCTTATATTTACCGAAATCGCAAAATAAACAACGATGGATGAAAACACCGTTTCTGCCGGTATGCGTTGGCGTTTGGCCATGGAAGCCGAACGTCCGCTGCAGATTGTTGGCGCTATCAATGCCAACCACGCCTTGCTTGCTACGCAAGCAGGTTTTAAGGCAATATACCTTTCCGGGGGCGGCGTAGCTGCAGGCTCGATGGGCGTGCCCGACCTGGGAATCACCCAATTGGCCGACATATTGACCGATGTGGAACGGATTACGAATGTGTGCGACACCCCGTTGCTGGTGGACGTGGACACCGGCTTCGGTCCGTCGGCATTCAATGTGGCACGGACGGTGAAAGGCCTCATTAAAGCGGGTGCTGCTGCGATGCACATGGAAGACCAGGTCGGGGCGAAGCGCTGCGGCCATCGCCCCAATAAGGAATTGGTAAGTGCATCTGAAATGGTAGACCGGCTGAAAGCTGCCGTGGATGCACGTACTGACGAGCAGTTTGCTATAGGCGCCCGTACGGATGCGTTGGCAAACGAAGGGTTAGAGGCCACGTTGGAGCGGGCAGTTGCGTATGCGGAAGCAGGTGCCGACTTCATCTTCGCTGAGGCGGTAACCGAACTGTCCCAGTACCGATCTTTTATTGAGGCAACTGGACTGCCCGTGCTGGCAAACATCACTGAATTTGGCATGACACCGCTGTGGGACATGGCCGAATTGGAAGGTGCTGGCGTGGGGCTGGTACTATACCCGTTGTCGGCGTTCCGCGCAGCGAACAAAGCCGCATGGAATGTCTATACCTATATCCGAAAAGATGGTACCCAAAAAGGGGTGATTGACACCATGCAGACCCGTGCTGAATTGTATGAAAGCATTGGGTATCATGATTATGAACGGAAACTGGATGAGTTGTATGGACGTTAGTCGTAAGTCATTAGGTGAAAGTTTGATTTAAGGAAGAGACCTAATTATAAACTATAAATAGATAACGCAATGAGTGATAGCAACCAACAAACGGGATTTAAACCCAAAAAATCGGTAGCCTTATCCGGTGTGGCGGCGGGTAATACCGCCTTATGTACAGTCGGCCGGAGTGGCAACGACCTGCATTACCGGGGTTATGATATCCTCGATTTGGCGGAAGGGGCTTCTTTTGAGGAAGTTGCACACTTGCTTATCCATGGGCGTTTGCCTACAAAAGCCCAATTGCAGGCGTATCAGCAAAAGTTAAAAGGGCTTCGTGGCTTGCCCCAAATTGCGAAAAGCGTATTGGAGCAGATCCGGCCTGCGGCGCATCCCATGGATGTACTGCGTACCTATACTTCGGTGCTGGGTACCATTTTTCCCGAGCGCGACGACCATAACGCGGTGGGTGCACGGGACATTGCCGACAAGCTGTTGGCCTCGTATGCTTCCGCGTTGTTATATTGGTACCATTATGCTCACCACGGAAAACGGATTGAAGTAGAAACACCCGATGAATCAATCGGTGCCCACTTTTTGCACTTACTGCACGGTAAGGCTCCATCCGCATCATGGACGGAGGCAATGGCGATTTCGCTAAACTTGTACGCGGAACATGAATTCAACGCATCGACATTTGCCGGCCGCGTGATCGCGGGAACGGGGTCAGACATCTACTCGTGTGTGACGGGAAGCATCGGCGCACTCCGTGGCCCCAAACACGGCGGTGCCAACGAAGTGGCCTACGACATCCAAAGCCGGTATGCCAGTGCTGATGAGGCCGCAAAAGACATCAAGGAACGGCTGGCACGCAAAGAGGTGATTATTGGATTCGGTCACCCGGTGTATACGATTTCGGACCCCCGGAATGTGGTAATAAAAAGGGTGGCACGGCAGCTTTCGGAAGAAACAGGCGATATGGGGTTGTTTTCGATCGCCGAGCGTCTGGAGACGTTACTTTGGGAAGAGAAAAAGATGTTTCCAAACCTGGATTGGTTTTCTGCGGTATCGTATCACCTTATGGGCATCCCGACCTCCTTCTTTACGCCGTTGTTTGTCATCGCACGGGTTACGGGCTGGAGCGCCCATGTAATCGAACAACGTGAAGATGGTAAGATTATCCGGCCCAGCGCCGATTATACCGGGCCAGAACCTATACCATTTATCCCACTGAAAGACAGATAATGTAGAAAACCACATTTTTCGACACGAAATAAATTAGCATTAATAACCCCATGTCATTACACCATTCGAAAGAAATGCTCGAAACGGATCAAGTGATCGTTGATCTTGTTGACTATGTATTGGATTATGAAATAACCAGCGACCTCGCATTCCGTACAGCCCATTACTGCTTGTTGGATACACTAGGTTGCGGGTTTGAGGCATTGACCTATCCCGCGTGCACGAAATTGCTAGGCCCCGTTGTACCGGGAACCGTTGTGCCCAACGGCGCCAAAGTGCCGGGCACGGCATATCAGTTGGATCCTGTGCATGCCGCTTTCAATATCGGCGCGATGATCCGCTGGCTCGATTTCAACGACACCTGGCTGGCTGCAGAATGGGGGCACCCGTCGGACAACCTGGGGGGGATTTTGGCGACAGCCGACTGGCGATCGCGTACGACCGTAGCCAACGGCAAGGCCCCCCTTACCATGCATGATGTGCTGGATGCCATGATACGTGCCCACGAAATCCAGGGCGTAATGGCGCTCGAAAATTCATTTAACAAGGTTGGTCTCGATCATGTACTCCTCGTGAAACTGGCGTCGACGGCCGTGGTAGGTAAACTCTTGGGTCTAAGCCGCGATGAATTAATCAACGCCGTGTCGCTGGCGTTTGTCGACGGCCATCCCCTCCGCACGTATCGGCATGCGCCCAATACCGGGAGCCGCAAGTCTTGGGCAGCGGGGGATGCAACCTCCCGGGGGGTGCGCCTGGCGCTCATCGCCAAGACAGGGGAGATGGGATACCCATCGGTACTCACCGCAAAAACATGGGGCTTTTACGATGTATTGTTTAAAGGCAACGCATTCACGTTCCAACGGCCTTACGGTTCATACGTGATGGAAAACGTGCTTTTCAAAATATCATTTCCTGCAGAATTTCACGCCCAGACCGCGGTGGAGGCAGCCATGACCCTGCATCATAAACTGAATGAACTGGGAATGACAGCAGCTGACGTCGCGCATATCCGTATCCGAACGCATGAAGCGGCAATCCGCATCATCGATAAAAAAGGACCATTACACAACCCGGCCGATCGCGACCACTGTATCCAATACATGATTGCTGTGCCGCTCATTTTCGGCAGGCTGACCGCGGCCGATTACGAAGACCATATCGCTAAAGACACCCGTATAGACGTGCTGCGCGAAAGAATGGAAGCTAGTGAGGACACGGGATTTACACAGGATTACCACAACCCTGAAAAACGATCGATCGCCAATGCACTCACGGTGACATTGACCGACGGCACGGTGCTGGATGAAGTGGTGGTCGAATATCCCATTGGCCATAAGCGTCGACGTGAAGAGGGGATGCCGGTGTTGGTGGAAAAGTACAGAACCAATCTTGCCCGGGTGTTTCCGGCCAAGCAGCAACGGCTGATAGCGGAGCTGTCACTGGATTTTGATGCCCTATCCAACACGCCCGTGCATGAGTTTGTGGACTTGATGGTGACCCCTTAAATCCTTACCTTTGGCCCGTAACGTGAAGATACTGGAATAATATGCCTATTGCCGATAAAGACATTATCTACGAAGACAACCACCTACTTGCCGTGAATAAACGTGCGGGGTACCTGGTACAAGCAGACCCGGGTGGCGATGAGCCGCTGGAGGACATGGTGAACAAGTACTTGACCAAGAAATACGACAAGCCGAACGGTGCATTCGTAGGCGTGGTACACCGGCTGGACCGGCCCGTGAGTGGATTGATCCTCTTTGCGAAGACAAGTAAGGGCTTGGAACGTATGCAGCGGCTTTTCAAAGACCGGGAGATCCAGAAAACTTACTGGGCCGTGGTACGACACGCCCCCGAGGAGCCAAGCGGAAAACTCGTACATTGGCTCTCGCGCGACCGCACACAGAACGTTACCAAGGTGCACGCCGAATCTGCCCCAAGCCGGGTGTATGCCGAACTGGATTATCAATTGCTAGGAGAGTTGGATGGGTACTACCTCATCGAAGTGTATCCGTTGACTGGTCGGACCCACCAAATCCGCGCGCAGTTGGCATCTATGGGATGCCCCATCGTAGGCGACCACAAATACGGTTACCCGAGAGGGAGTTTGAGGCGCACGATTTGCCTGCATGCCAAAAAGTTGTCGTTTGTGCACCCCGTTAAAGATGAGCCCATTGAACTGGTCGCCAGATTGCCCAGGGACGGTTTTTGGGACCGGTTTGAGGTCTTCGAGGACAATCGTTAATTATCGAGTGTCTGATATCGTTTGCATATCCATGCAACTTTAGCTAGATTTGCATTATGAATTTCATGAAGCGTTTCTTAGGAACAATGTTGTTGGCGGCCACGCTGGCAGCGGTGGTTCCCAATCGTGCAGACGCACAGTGCGCCATGTGTACACTTACCGCTGAAAACGCTACCCAAAACGGAAACAACCAAGGTAAAGGCCTCAACAAAGGGATTTTGTTTTTGCTGGCTATACCTTACCTGGCAGCCGTGGGGGTAGGAATGCTTTGGTATAAGAGGTACCGGAGTAAGAAAACGGTAACGATGGACGATGAGCCCATCGTATTGAATTAGGTGGACATGCCCAAGCATATGTCGAAAATCAAGGCGGTTCTTGCGGCCAAATGCCCTAAATGCCGGGTAGGGCAGATGTTTGTTGGCAGTACTTATGGGATAAAGCGTCAACGGATGAACGATTTGTGCCCCCATTGTGGATTCCGTTTCGAAATCGAACCCGGTTATTTCTATGCAGCCATGTACGTGAGTTACGGACTGTCGATGGCAGAACTCATCTTCGTGGGATTGCTGACCTATGAAATCACCAAAAGTGAGTCGCCTTGGGTATATTTAGCCATTTTATTGGCAGCTATCTTGATTTCCGCACCGTTTAACTACCGCTACTCCCGCCTTATTTTACTACACTATCTCACTCCAAAAGTGAAATATGATCCCAAATACGAGGACGAACAGGATTAGAACGGACTTCTAATCTCTTTCAGCAGGGGCAGTTGGCTGTCTTTTTCCGAAACGATCAATTGATCGGAATCCATCGGCCATTCGATACGTAAGTCGGGATCATTCCAACGTACACCCAATTCGCCGCCCTTATCGTAAAAGCCGGTTACCTTATAGGCAAATACGGTATGGTCTTCCAGCGCTAGGAACCCGTGCAGGAACCCCCGCGGTATCCAAAGGGCTTTGCCGTGGCCCGCATCTAGGGTGATGGAAAAGGATTGCCCGTAAGTTTCGGATGCTTTACGGATGTCGACAGCGACATCCAATACACGGCCGTGCAGTACCCGGACCAGCTTGCCTTGTGCTTGCCTGCCTGCTTGAGCATGCAAGCCACGCAATACCCCCCGGTGGGAATAGGAAAGGTTGTCTTGCACGAACGTTTCCCGGATGCCGTTTTCATGAAAGGCTTTTTCGTTGTACGTTTCGGTAAAATAGCCCCGCTCGTCGGGCCATATTTGCGGCTCGATAACGAGCAGGCCTGGTATTGGTGTGGACTTGAAGGTCATTCGATTAATCGTTGAGGTATTTCATAATGCTGTCGAAAAAGACGATTTGGCCCGGGTACTGCCCGTTGAGTGCCGCTTGGAGGGCAACCAAATCTTGCGCCTGAAAGGCGGCGATGTCCGCTTCGTCGCTGCAACGGAACTGCAAGCAATACGTCGCCCCTTCATGGGGTGAATCTAGAAGTTCCAATAGAGCGAGCGAGCCAGTGGGCACCCGTTTGCCGCCTGCCTGGGCGAGTAGGTTTCTTTTTACAGCGTCGCGGATGTCATTTTCCACAATGATCGTTACATTGTAAAGATACATGGCGCGAAGATACACATTATGTCGAAAAATTAATCAGCTGCATCGATTGGATAAACGAAGATAATTATGGATATTTATACATGTAAAATTAAGGTTGCATAACCTCCATTTATCGCAAAATTTTCCACCTTTGATTGATCTGTGAAGGAAGTATTAAAATTATGCTGCGGACTGTTGTATTTTTCACTGTTATTATGGCGGTCTCATGCTTATTTAAAAGCTGTGACGACCAACAACGACGGTTGATTCCGGTAGCGGATTTTTTTTCCGAACCCGAGAAAACCAACTTTCGGATTTCGCCTAGTGGCGAATATATTGCCTACCTGGGATTGTACGACGGTGAAAAGAATATTTATTTGGTGTGCGCTGGTGAGGAAGGTAACCCGCGCCGCATCACCACAGAAACCGACTGGGGAATCCATTCTTATTTTTGGGCCAACGACGATGAACTGGTGTTCACAAAAGACAAACGGGACGATAGCCTGCAGGTGTTTGCCGTACACCGATCTACGTTGGCCGTGCGCCACTTGATGCGTCCATCTACGGTGAAACTACGTTGGATATCACCCACCAAGGTAATCGACAACAGTTTTCTGATTTCGCTAAATGAACGGGATTCATCCGTTTTCGATGTATACAGGTTACGAACCGATGCCTGCAAAAAAGAACTCATTGCCAAGAATCCAGGCAATATCATCAAGTGGTATGCCGACTTGAATGGGGAATTGCGTTTGGCACTGGCGAGCGACAGCGTAAAGGAAACCATGTTATATCGCAATAGCGAGGGGGAACCTTTCCGGCCGGTGATGAGCAATAGCTTCCGGAATTCGATCATGCCGCTGGGCTTTTCCACGGGGAAACGGAGCCACATATTTGCGTTATCTAATTTAAATCGTGACAAATTGGCCCTCGTTGAAATCGATATGGAGACCGGCGACGAAGTGGCTGTGATCTACAGCCACCCGGATGTCGATATCGACCATGGCGGTTACTCCAGTGATCGTGGTGAAATGGCTTACGCAACCTTTGCCACTTGGAAACAGCAACGGCATTTCCTGGATAGAAGAACCGAGCAGGTATATGATGCTATTGGTGAAAAACTCGTCGGTTATGAAATTGATATTCTAGATCGCGACACGGCCCGAAATCGATTCATTGTACAGGCATTCACCGACAAGGACCCCGGTGCCGTATATTACTACGATATGAAGGGCAATGTGTTAGTGAAACTAACCGACAATAGCCCGGCATTGGGGGATTGTTTGCTTGCGGAAATGAAGCCCATCACCTATCAATCGCGCGATGGTCGGCTAATAAACGGTTACCTGACCCTGCCGCCAACGATGAAAGGCACGAAAGTACCGGTCATCGTCTATCCGCATGGTGGACCGAGCGCGCGCAGTAAATGGGGGTTTAACCCGGTTGTGCAATTTTTCGCAAACCGAGGTTTTGCGGTTTTCCAAGTTAATTACAGGGGCTCAAGCGGGTATGGAAAAGCGTTTTGGTCTGCTGGATTCAAAGAATGGGGTGGAAAGGTTCAAGACGATATCACTGACGGCGTGCATTGGTTAATTGACGAAGGAATAGCCGACCCGAAACGTATCGGAATTTATGGTGCTGGCTTCGGTGGGTACTCCGCGCTCCACGGGGCCTGTTTCAAATCCGACATCTATGCGTGCGCTGCTTCTTACTCGGGCTTTACCAATTTATTTACTTATCTTAAGGAAATCCCGCCGCATCTCAAACCGTACCTACAGATGTATTATGAGATTATCGGCAACCCGGAAACGGAGCCTGGGCTGATCAAATCCATGTCGCCGGTTTTCCATTCCGAGAATATCGATATTCCGGTGTTCATCGCCCAAGGTGGACGAGACAGCCGAAGCGCAGTAAATGAGACCAATCAATTTGTGCAAAAGCTCAGGAAGCGAAACATCCCCATCACTTACATGTTGCGCGAAGAGGAAGGGCGCTACTTCCGAAACGAAGAAAACCGGATACAACTATACCAGGAACTCGGTGACTTTTTTGAAAAGTACTTGAAATGACGCAGCAACGCAATACGTACCGCGTGAACTATGTCTTGGTTACCGCTTTTATCGTCGTTGTTATTGCGTCGTTCGTCGTAGCTACGTTCCTCGCCCGCGACCTTACCGTAACGTATGTCGAAAACGAATTTTCGTCCCGAAAGGTGGAAGTGCTGGAGTACAATATCGGCCCATTCAATGCGTTTTTCCACAATCGCATACCCGAGATATCATTTTACCAGGGGTACTTGGACTCGGCAGGCGTAGCCATATATGCCGATAGTGTGTTACAGACCTATCCATTTGTGGAACGGATCGTGTTTTACGACGTGTCATTGAGCAATAATGACGATATCCATTACGGCTTTTCGGCAAACAATATGGTGGTTTACCCCAAGGGCGTATACCAATACAGCATATACGGGAAAAAAAATGGTTTATCGACCGTGGTTGACCATAATCAGCAATTGCCATTATCGTTGTCGGACGATTTTAATAATATGGCGGTGAAATTCGCAGCATTCATCGAGCGGGTAGATACGGCGAAGGCACTGCGCGACGACGATATCTTCAAAGTGTTCTATTCGGTCACACCGGGGAAAATATCGTATATGAACATCCCCCGGCGCGACGACCTTAAAACCTATAAGGAATTGATGTATGGCCAGCACGTGCCGGGGGCAGTATACGAACAAGATATCTTAACGTATTTCATCAACCCGAATAAGCTTCCGCTTACGAATACGGTGCCCGAGCTGTATCAACAGGTACAAATTCAACCGTTAGTCTACGAATCGATCGATACCGATCCGAATTTGTTGACCACCGAAACCCCACTGCCCGGCGCATTGGCCGACTATAAGATTTATTTCAGTTCCAGCAGGCCGTTCCTGCAGTCGGAAATCAATCGCCGTTTCCTGCCCGTGATGGCAGGAGTAGTAGGTATATACTTAATGCTGGCTATTGTGGCCTACTTGATTTACCGCAATCTCCACGTTAATAAACGAATGTTTAAACTGCAATACGATTTTATAAATAACCTTACGCATGAGTTTAAGACCCCTGTAAGTGTCATCAAGATCGCTGGGAATAATATTCATAGTGCGAAGCAACTTTCGGATACTGAACGGCGGCATTACGGGAAGATATTGGATGAAGAGGCAGACAAACTGAATAATTTGATGAATACACTGCTGTCTTTTACGCAAATCGAAAACAAATCGATAAAGATGAAGCGGGAAGAGGTCGATTTACATGAATTTTGCAACAGAATATTGGCGGCGACACGGATCAAGTATGGCGATCTGGATGTCCGGTGCTATGTAAATGCGAAAAGAAAACTTTTCGTAGACCCGGTGCTGTTGGGGAGCATATTTCAGAACTTAATCGATAATGCCTATAAATATTCAAAACCCGACAAGAAAGTATTGAATATCAATATTAAACAGACGAAGAAGCAGGTGCTTATGCGGTTTTCTGATAAAGGGATAGGTATTGCCAAGAAAGAACAGGCGCATATATTTAAGAAGTTTTACCGTGTGCAGAACCAATATAATCAAAAAGGTAGTGTGGGGTTGGGCCTTGCTTTTTGTAGGGAATTGGTTAACTTCATGGGCGGAAATATTGCTGTGGAAAGTGAACTAGGGTTTGGTACGACATTCAGTATCGTATTCCCGTTAGATTGATTATCTTACACGGGATTTAAATTGAAATGGACCCGACATGATTAAAATAATGTTATTCACGCTCTACTTATTTCAAGAGGTGTTTATGAAAGCTTCGCATTTAAGCACACAAGGCAATGATTATTGACGAGTATTTAACATTTTTCGGCGTCAATGAGCGTCGCTGTCGCTCAGTTATTTTAATCATCAAAGGCGCTATCTGACAACGGAAAAGCAAAAGTAAACAGATAAATGGTATAGAAGATATGCATAAGAACGTCAAAATAGCGGTCGTCGAAGACGATGAAAACTTACGTTTTCTGGTAGCGCACCGCCTTGAATCTGAGAATTATACGGTAGTGCAGACCGGGGATGGCGATAAGGCAGAACAATTGATACTTGAGAAAAAGCCAGACATCGTATTGCTCGATTGGATGTTGCCGGGCAAGCAAGGCGCGGAAATATGCGCCAATCTGCGCGAGGCGGGGTTTACGAACCTCATCATCATGATGACCGCCAAATCGCAGGATGTGGACAAGATCGATGCTTACAGTTTCGGTGTGTCGGACTACATTACCAAACCATTCAGTATGGATGTTCTGGTAGCCATGCTTGAGAATAAGGTTAAGTATTTCGTCGGCAACCAAGGAGCCGACAGCTATACCTTCGGCGAAACGGAACACCAACCCAACATCCACTCGTTGATTAGGGATGGCAAGAAAATTGAACTCACCATCCTGGAAAATCGTATTTTATTGTATTTCCTCCAAAATGTCGGTAGGGTAATCAGTCGCGATGAATTGATGCAAGTGGTGTGGGGTTACAGCTCCAATGTGAATACGAGGACACTCGATATGCATATCGTGCGTTTACGCAAGAAAATAGAGCTCAATGCAGATAAACCTGCCTATTTGCAAACCGTGAGAGGCATGGGATACAAGTTTGTGGATAACCCGAATTAGTTGCGGGTATTC
>CAZTJY010000108.1:0-14199 GCA_964613725.1 uncultured Parapedobacter sp.
TCATTATGTACGCTAGCCACCGCACGCCCCGACGGATCGTTCAGGTTCTGGAAAGACGCATCCCATGCCAAGGCTTCGGGCGTGCTGCAGGCTACCGATTTGACAGACGGTACCGTCAATGCTGCGGCGGTTGACGGGAAATGCTCGGTAAAAATAGACCGATACAAGTATTCTTCTTTATTTTGGGGGGGATTGACCGGGAACCGTTCAGCCGCTGTTGCCAATTCATCATCGCTGACGCGCTGAGCCGCTTGGTCTTTCAGCGTATCGATCCAACTATATCCCACTCCGTCTGAAAACTGTTCCTTTTGCCGCCAAGCGATGCTTTCGGGCAGGTAATCTTCAAAAGCCTTCCGTACCACCCATTTTTCCATCCGCCCTTCCCGAATCATTTTATCCTCGGGATTCAGGCGCATGGCGATGTCCATAAATTCCTTGTCGAGGAACGGTACACGGCCTTCTACACCCCAAGCTGCCAACGATTTGTTCGCGCGCAAGCAGTCATAGAGATGTAACTTGCTAAGCTTGCGGACGGTTTCTTCATGGAACTCCTTGGCATTTGGTGCTTTATGGAAATAAAGGTATCCGCCGAACAACTCATCGGATCCCTCACCCGACAATACCATCTTTATACCCATCGATTTGATGACCCGGGCAAGGAGGTACATGGGCGTCGACGCACGTATGGTGGTCACATCGTAGGTCTCCAAGTGATAAATCACGTCGCGTACCGCATCGAGTCCCTCCTGTATCGTAAAGTTGATTTCATGGTGGATTGTGCCGATATGGTCTGCGGCCTTCTTTGCCGCGATGAGATCTGGCGACCCCTTTAGGCCCACTGCAAACGAATGCAACCGCGGGTACCACGCCTTCTCCTGGTCGTTAGACTCGACCCGTCGCGACGCAAACTTCTTCGTTACCGCAGCGATCACCGACGAGTCCAATCCACCGGAAAGCAATACGCCATAGGGCACATCAGACATCAACTGACGGTGTACGGCGTCCTCCAACCCTTTACGCAACGCATCGATGTCGGTTACGTTATCCTTCACGGCTTCGTATTGCTCCCAATCGCGCGTATACCACTTCTGCGGCACGTCGCTCTCCTTGCTATACAGGTAATGGCCCGGAGGGAATGTTTCTATCTTGTTGCAGTAGCCCTCTAATGCCTTCAACTCCGAAGCAACGTAGAACGTGCCTGCTTCATCCCAGCCCATGTACAACGGGATAATCCCCATGTGGTCACGGGCAATCAAATAGGCATCGTTCTCCGCATCATAAAGCGCAAAGGCGAAAATACCGTTCAAATCTTCAATGAAACTCGGCCCCTTCTGCGCATATAGCGCCAAGATCACCTCACTGTCAACTTGTGTGGAAAAACCATAATTGGGAAGTGCGCTCCGCAACTGCTGGTGATTATAAATCTCGCCATTTACGGCGAGCACGATATTTCGATTCGAGCTATATAATGGCTGCTGGCCAGATTTCGGATCAACGATTGCTAAACGTTCATGCGCTAGGATAGCCCGCTCTGAACTATATATACCCGACCAGTCCGGGCCCCGATGCCGAATACGCTTCGACATCTTCAATACTTGGGAGCGCAATTCTCCCGACTTGGTTTTCAAGTCAAAAGCTCCAATGATTCCACACATAAATGTATACAGTTAACTATGCATTATTGCTAATATTGCAAAGTAACGCATAAAATATTAACATTCGCAACAAAATCAATTTTTTCTAATCATTTTTTCAAAGAATCAAGATTATTTAAATAATTATACTAACAAAACAAGCAGTGTAATGTCACAATTTTAATATACAGGCCCTGCGGAGGTAACGTCGTTAATTATTGGTTTTCGTAGATCATCGCGGCTATTGGACTACCGCCAGATAAACATTATTTTTGCACCGCCCAAAGATAAGCGTTTGCCTTGTTTTATTTGGCAAACTTTAGTAAATTTGGTAGCATTCCGCCGGGGAATACACCAATCAACAAAAAAACGTGAAGAAACGAATTGCTATTTTTGCTTCAGGATCGGGTTCGAACGCCCAGAAAATCATGGAACATTTCAAGTATGACGACCGGGCCGAGGTCGCTTTGGTCCTTTCCAACAATCCTGACGCGTATGTACTCCAGCGCGCCGACAATTTCGAGGTGCCTACCCATATTTTCGACCGGCATGCTTTCTATCAAACAGATGAGGTTGTTGATCTCCTCATCCGGTTACAGATTGATTTGGTGGTGCTAGCGGGTTTCCTTTGGTTAGTTCCGCTGAATCTATTGAAAAAATATCCTAATAAGATCATCAACATCCATCCAGCGTTACTACCCGCTTATGGCGGCAAGGGTATGTATGGCGACCGCGTACATCAAGCTGTGCTCGACGCCGGTGAGGAAGAATCCGGTATCACCATCCATTTCGTCAATGAACGGTTCGACGAAGGCGAAATTATTTACCAATCCCGATTCCGCATCGAGCCGACCGACAACCTGGAAGTCGTTAAGTTCAAAGGACAGCAGTTGGAACATCTTCATTACCCGAAAGTCATTGAAAACCTACTAAAGAAAATGTGATCGAAGGGATTTTTATTATCTTTGCGGCTCATACACTAAATAGCTGAATTGCGAATGAGCCATCCTGTAAAAATCAAAAATGCACTGGTCTCCGTATACTATAAAGATGGCCTTGCTCCCTTAATTAACCTACTTAGCAAACAAGGCGTTACTTTTTATTCCACAGGCGGTACCGAAACGTTTATCCGTGAACTCGGCCACGAGGTGGTCCCAGTCGAAGATCTCACCGGGTATCCTTCTATACTGGGCGGCCGCGTGAAAACGCTTCACCCCAAAGTATTTGGCGGCATCCTGTCGCGCAGGCCCTTGGAAGTCGATGGCCAACAACTGCAGGAATATGAAATCCCCGAAATCGATCTTGTTATCGTAGACCTCTACCCATTTGAAGAAACCGTCGGGTCTGGTGCATCTGAACAAGACATCATCGAAAAAATAGATATCGGTGGCATTTCCCTTATTCGCGCGGCTGCAAAGAACTTCAACGACGTGGCGATCATTGCTTCCAAAGACGATTATAAGTACCTTGAAGATATCCTCGCCGAAAACGAAGGTTATACGTTCCTTGAGCATCGTAAGGAACTCGCCAAGCGCGCCTTCAATGTGTCATCGCATTATGATTCGGCGATATTCAATTATTTTAATCAGGAGAAGCCGCTACAAGTATTCAAAAAGAGCGAATTACAAGCCCAAGAGCTCCGCTACGGGGAGAACCCCCACCAAAAGGGCGTTTTTTATGGCGACCTGGCTGCATTGTTCGATAAGTTGAACGGAAAGGAATTATCGTATAACAACCTGGTGGATGTCGATGCCGCAGTGGCCCTTATCGATGAATTCGATGAACCGACGTTTGCTATACTCAAACATACAAATGCCTGCGGCGTTGCCACCCGATCGGACCTGCTAAAGGCATGGGAAGACGCGCTGGCATGCGATCCAGTATCGGCATTCGGTGGCGTAATCATTTGCAATGGCGAAATCGATGAGAAAACAGCCAATGAAATCAACAAGTTGTTTTTCGAGGTCCTAATCGCACCTGCCTATAGCGATGGAGCGCTACGTATGCTTACGAGCAAGAAAAACAGAATATTGTTGCGGCGCAAACATACCGTACTTCCCAAGAGCCAATTCAAAACATTGCTCAACGGCGTGATCGAACAGGATAAAGACGCGGTAATCGAGGGGCCTGAACAAATGCAACCCGTTACGGACAAAATCGCTACAGAACGGGAACTCGAAGACCTCTTCTTTGCCAATAAAATCGTCAAACACACCAAATCAAACACCATTGTATTGGTCAAGAATGGCCAGTTATCGGCGAGCGGCGTGGGCCAAACCTCGCGCGTGGATGCGCTAAAGCAAGCGATTGAAAAAGCCAACGCTTTCGGCTTTGATTTGCATGGCGCGGTGATGGCGTCAGATGCGTTCTTTCCGTTCCCGGATTGTGTTGAGATTGCTGCCAGCGCAGGCATTACGGCAATCAGCCAGCCAGGAGGTTCTATCCGCGACAAGGAATCTGTGGAAATGGCCAACAAGAAAGGTGTAGCGATGGTTATCACCGGTGTGCGGCATTTTAAACATTAGCAACGGAAATGGAACACGGATAACGCAGTTTCAACGGATCATCGCGGATACTCGCCAACTTGATGGATAAATCTGTGCAAATCGGTTAAACCCGTATCATCCGTGTTAAATTAAAACAACTCAGCATGAAATTCGGAAGCGTTGACAATCCAGAAGCGATAGATTTTACCTTACCCCCCACCCACCCCGACACCCTGGCTTTGTTGAAAAAGCATAAGGCAAGCAAGCCATTGGCGGTGTATGTAGGTTGCGCGAAATGGAACAGGCAAGACCTTAAGGGATTCTATCCGCGGGGAACGAAAGACGAGTTGAGCTATTATGCAACGCAATTCAACAGCATCGAGTTGAACGGTACGTTCTACAACGCACCCGACAAGCAGCAGGTGGAGACTTGGAAAGCCAAAGCCCCCGCTGATTTCAAGTTTTTCCCGAAGGTACCGCAATCCATCAGTCACTATGGCCGTTTGCTCAATGTCGATGAGAAAATGACTGCATTCGCTGATGCTATCGCACTATTCGAAGAAAAGCTGGGGGTGAGTTTTCTCCAATTGCACGACAACTTCAAACCGAAAGATTTTGACCGGCTAGCTAAGTTCGTTAAGAAATTCTCCAAATCCGTACCACTGGCGGTGGAGGTACGTAATGTCGAATGGTTTGCTGACGCCCCCACTAGCCAAAAATTATATAGCCTGCTGGAAGAAGAAAAAACAGCAAATGTACTTGTGGATACTGCAGGTCGGCGAGACATGCTTCACATGCGCCTCACCACCCCTACAGCTTTTGTCCGCTATGTAGGTGCCAATCATCCGACGGATAAGAACCGGCTGGATGACTGGGTTGCCCGCATCAAAGAATGGCGCGACGCAGGGTTGCAGTCGCTCTATTTTTTTGTTCACCAAAATATTGAAATCGAATCCCCGCTCCTTTCCAACTATTTCATCGATAGACTCAATACTGACCTCGGCCTCGAGGTAAGAGGGCCGGACGGCAAGTTGTTTAATTGATCAATCGTCGTATTTCTCCAACTGGCGGAGCAAGGTAGCGAAGTCCTTTGGGTAGGGTGCTTGGAAATGATAGGGCTTATCCCCTATCGTAAGCCGCAGTTCATGTGCATGCAATGCAAACCGTCGCATAATGGGTTGTTCTTCCTTCCCGCGCCCCAGTGAAAAGCCACGCTTTTTGATTTGCGAAAGGTATACCGGTTTACCGTGGTATAGGGCATCCCCAACAATGGCGGCTTGCTGTGTGGCCAGGTGTATGCGAATCTGGTGCATCCGGCCAGTTACCGGGCGGCATTCCACCAGGGTGAAGTGTTTAAAATAACGAAGCGAATTGAAATACGTTTCGGCCCGCTTGCCATTGGCCCGGTCTATCGTCACGTTTTTATTGCCCAGGTTAAGTATGGGCAGGTCGACCAGCACATCCTCGAACACGTGGGTACCGCCGATGATGGCATGGTAGGTCTTCGTCACGCGCCGGCGTTCAAATTCGATGGATACCAACCGATAGGTCTCGGGGTTATTTGCAATGAGCAACAGACCGGAAGTTTCCTTATCGAGTCGGTGGCACACTTGCGCATCCGGATGGTACTTCTTGGCCAAACGCAATACGCTGGGTTCCCCTCCCTCCCGCTCATCTAATGAGGCCAAGAAAGGAGGCTTGTTGATCACGATCAAGTTATCGTCTTCGAAGATAATCTGTTCTGTAAACTGTGGCAACTTTGGCGCATAGCGATCGGGGTAATTCATACGGGCAAAATTACGTATTCATTGCGACAACGGGAAACCTATTCCGCCCACGTTCCACCAAAAAGGCTATCTTTGCCGTATGGACAACTACGCCGTTATTTTTGATATGGATGGAGTCATCGCCCACACCAATCCTCACCATACCGAAGCATTCAAGCAGTTTTTTGATAAATACAATGTGGCTTACACCATGGAGGAGTTTGAAGACCATATGTATGGGAAACACAACGATTACATCATGCGCTACTTTTTCAAACGACCGCTAGATGACGCCGAAGTTAAAAAGCTCGCTGAAGAGAAAGAGGCACTCTTCCGGGAAATTTATGCAGACCATGTTGCGCCCATAACAGGCCTGCCGGAGTTTTTGGACGGGCTTAAGGCCGCAGGCTACTGTATAGGAGTTGCCACCTCTGCGCCACGGGCCAACCTAAACTTCATCATCGACAAGCTTTCCCTACGCCCGTATATGGATGCGATTTTGTCTAGCGAGGATGTAACCGCCCACAAGCCCGATCCGGCAATTTACCTCAAGTCGGCCAACCTACTCCATGCGCAACCAAATAGGTGTGTGGTTTTTGAAGATTCGCATTCGGGTGTGTCTGCGGCAATCAACGCCGGTGCGATGGTCGTCGGCGTACTCACCTCGCATACCGCCGACGAGCTTCCGCCATGCGAACGCTATATACGCGACTACCGTGAAATCGGCGTGGATGATATCGGCCAACTATTAACCCGCCGCGATGCCTGATTTTTCCGGTTTCTTGCAAGGACCGGTCGAATGGGCTGTTTTTCTTGGCTGTGCCACACTCATCGGCATGTCCAAAACAGGCGTGCCCAATATTGGAACCTTTACCGTACCCCTATTCGCATTTTTATTCGGGGCCAAAGCGTCGACGGGGATTACGTTGCCCTTGCTTTGCATGGCAGATTTACTGGCCGTCATTTATTACCGCAAGAAGTTTCACCGCGATTTGGTGCTGAAGCCCATGCCTTGGGCGCTGCTGGGATTAGTCGTAGCGCTCATAGTTGGGCATCTTATTCCTCAGTCGGGCTTCCGGGTGATGATGGCCATCTGCATCCTTATTGGCATAGCCACGATGGTGGGTACCCGACAGCCCGAACGGACTTATACGCTTACCGAATCACCATGGTTCGCTCCGGTAATGGGTTTTCTATTGGGGTTTTCAACCATGATCGGCAATGCTGCAGGCCCACTTCTGGTGGTTTATCTGCTCGCCCTACGTCTACCGAAGTTTGCCTTTGTCGCCACAGGGGCATGGTTTATCATGATTCTCAACTATTTCAAAATTCCACTGCAAGCTTTCGTTTGGGATAACCTCTCGTGGAACAGTTTTTTGCTCGATATGACTGCACTTCCCTTTATCCTGCTCGGCGGCATACTCGGCATCCGCGTTGTACACATACTCCCAGAACGCCAATTTAAGGCGGCAATGATTGCGTTGACCGCGATATCGACATTGTTTCTGCTGATTTAGCGAGCGCTATTTTGGCCGCTTGCCGATCTTTACGATTGCCAGATAAGCGTTCGCGGCTGCTCACTTAACCAAGTTTTTCTTTGAAGAAGTCTACCGTGCGCTGCCAAGCGAGTTGTGCGGCCTCGGGATCATAACGGGGTGTGGTATCGTTATGGAATCCGTGATTCGCGTTGGCGTACATATACATGGTATAATCCTTGCCATTCGCTTTCAAGGCGGCTTCATATGCCGGCCATCCCTCGTTTACGCGGGTATCCAGTTCGGCATAGTGCAGTAGGAGCGGGGCTTGTATTTTCGGTACATCTTCGGTAGCGGGCTGGCCACCATAGAAAGGCACCGCCGCCTTCAAATCCGCTATGCGCACCGCCATCATATTGGATATCCATCCCCCGAAACAAAAGCCCACTACGCCGACATTGCCATTGCAGGATTCCTGCTGCTTCAGAAATTCCGCCGCGGCAATGAAGTCTTCGAGCATTTCATCGCGATTGCGTTTACTCTGCAGTTCGCGCCCCTCATCGTCTGTGCCTGGATACCCCCCAAGCGGTGTCAGCGCATCGGGTGCCAGGCTGATAAAGCCGGCTAGCGCGGCCCTGCGCCCTACATCTTCGATGTGCGGATTAAGTCCTCGGTTTTCATGGACTACCACGACGCCGCCCAAGCGTTCGGCGTTGCTCTTCGGCTCGCACAGCAGCGCCTTAATCGTGCCGCCGCCTTTCGGCGACGGATAGTCGACATACGATTCCGTAATACGGGGATCGCCGGGCATTATTTGAATGCGGTCCTGGTAATTGGGCATCAAAAAACTCATTAGTGCCGGCACGGTAACGGCCCCACCTGCATATGCCGACAGCCGCTGCATAAAATCACGGCGTGATAGCCGATTGTGCGCATAATCATCGTAGAGATCAAAAACCTCTTGATTAATGTCTTCCTTTTTTAATTGTGGCATCGTTCTCCTTTCTTTTGAGGCCTATTTTTCCCCTGTTTTTTACCCGTCGTCCACAAAGGCAACGGCCGCTTAAGTTACGGATTTCCGCTGTTATTTTTCCAAATCTTTGAGTAGGTTCTTGAGGTTTATCCCTTTGCCCAATACCGCTTTGAATATATCGCCTTCGGAGCGAATGCGGTGTAACGCATTGTCTATGGTAAAATCGCTTAATTTCAATCCCTTTTTTACTTCTTCCCAGTGAAGTGGCATGGACACCGTGGCATGGGGTTTCGGACGAAGCGAATACGGCGCTGCCAACGTAGCGGACGGCCGGTTTTGCAGGAAATCGATATACACCTTGCCGCGACGCTTATTGGTCATCCGTTCCACGCTGGTGAAATCCAATGTCGAATCTACCTCGCTGGCTACCCAGCGGGCAAAAAGCTGTGATTGGTCATAGGTGTATTTTGCACCCAGGGGAATATAGATGTGAAGACCGGTAGAGCCTGATGTCTTGCAATAGGAAGGTACGGCGATACCCTCCAGAAAAGCATGGATGGCGTTGGCCACTTCGATAACCTGTTCGAACGTATTGCTTTTATCCGGGTCGAGATCCAGGAGGCACCATGTAGGGTTATCGGGCTTGTGAATCGTGCTGCTCCAAGGGTTCATCTCAATAGCTGCAAGGTTGGCCATATAGAGCAGGGCCGCCTCATTATTGCATAGCATGTAGTGCTTGCGCTTTCGCTCCCCCTCGGCTTTATACGGATACTTTTCCACCCACTCCGGTACTTTTCCGGTTACATCTTTCTGGTAAAAGCTTTTACCATTTATCCCATTTGGGAACCGGTTGAGTGATTGGGGACGGTCCCTGAGATAAGGGAGTATATATTTGGCCACCTGCCAGTAATAGTTGAGCATGTCGCCTTTGGTGTACCGGCCGTCCGGCCAGAACACCTTTTGAAGATTCGTGAATTTCAGCTCATTGCCATTTACTTTCCGCACCTGCGTTTTTTCTGAGGGGTTCAACAGCGTGCGCCTCCCGCGGTTTGGGGCTTCCTTGATGATTGGCGTTACTTTTCCTTTTTCCATAACGGCCTCTTTTTCCATGACTACCGAATAAGCGTCCTTATCCTCGCGTAGCGCGATGAATGCAGGGTGCCTGAACACCCCGTCGTCCGTCACTTCTGTATAATGGATTTCACACACGATTTTAGGGGTGAGCCACGTTGCCGTTGCATGCGGCGGGTTGGGCCTGAACCGCGAGGGCTTGTTCGGATCTGGCGGGGTGGAAAACGGACTGGTTTTGCGGACCAGCGATTTGAACAACTGCAGCATTTCACGTTGCTCCTGATCTTTAAAACCCGTACCAACTTTTCCGGCATAATGGAAATCCTTGCCGTCGAATACGCCGAGCAATAAGGAGCTGAAGGGTTTCGATGTTCCGGCGTTGCGTGTGAAGCCACCAATCACCACTTCCTGCCGCTTTTGCAGCTTAATTTTGAGCCAATCCCTCGTGCGATCGCCGGGATGGTAGGGACTATCGGAGCGCTTGGCAATAATGCCTTCCAAACCGAGCTTACCTGCCGCTTCGAAAAACGCTTTTCCGTCCGCATTGACGCTATAACCACTCCGGATGATTCCGTCGGGCGGGATTAGATCTTGGAGGATGGCCTTCCGTTCTACTAGTGGCAATGGCATCAAATCCCTCCCTTCGTACCACAGCAAATCGAATACGTAATACAACAGTTCACCATCGGCTTCGCTGCGCCAGTTCTGTAGCCTGTTGAAGTTTGAGATACCGCCATCTGTAACCGCGACAATCTCGCCGTCCACTACGGCGTTTATGTCCCAACTACTTACCGATTCAAAAACGGGGTAAAATTTGTCAGCAAACGACTTGTCATTGCGCGATTTCAAGGCAGCCTTTTTCCCGTTTCGGAACGCCAACGCGCGGTAACCATCCCATTTCACCTCATACTCCCATTCTGGATCGTCGAAAGGGGCATCAACGAGTGTAGCTAGCATGGGCGATACCGATTTCGGAAAAGGGGCTTTTTTTGCTTTTTCCAACAGGGCGGCTACATCGATTGCAGTCCTCGGATTTGCATTTCCGTCGGGGCTCACTTGCTCCTTGAGGGTTGCTTTAACGGCTTGACTCGTTCTCGCCCTCCCGTTTGCAGGTCGCTTAAGGCTCCCGTTGCCGGCCGCCGCAGCCACTTGGTCGAGGGTTAGTTTAGAAACCACCGATTTCTCCTTCCGCGTAACATCCGCATCGGTAGCATACTTATCGTTATGCTTGATGAGCAGCCAGGCGTTGTCTTCTTTCCCGCTCATCTTTACTAACGCGAACTCACCTTTTAGCTTTTTACCTTTCAATACCACTTTAAGTGAACCGGTCCGCCATTGTTTCATTAGGTCTTTTTCCATGGCTTCCTTATCACCGTTACTTTCCAACGGCTCATAGGTCCCTTCGTCCCAAACGATTACCGTGCCAGCGCCGTAATTGCCTTTCGGTATGACACCTTCGAAGTCTTTGTAGTCATAGGGATGGTCTTCGACCTCCATGGCCAATCGCTTATCTTTGGGATTGAGTGACGGGCCTTTCGGCACGGCCCAGCTCTTCAATACGCCGCGGAGTTCCAGTCTGAAATCGTAGTGCAGCCGTGAGGCGTGGTGTTTTTGTACCACGAACCGCAGTTGTGCGGCGGGAGCCTTCCCTCCTGCCGGCTCGGGGGTTTCGTTTAACCGACGCTTTTTCTTATATGCGCTGAGTGCCATGTTTGCTGGTTTATGCGAGGCTTGCTTTCAATTGCTCTAGTAAATCGGTCGAACCCTTGGGCTTCGTTTTCAGTTTCCTTACCGTGGGCCGTTTGCCTTTGGCCTTCGCTCGGATGAGCTTCATCAGCTCTTTGGTGTATTCATCGCGGTATTCATCCACATTGAATTCACCGGTATGTTGCTTGATCAGCTTTACCGCCATGTCCATTTCGGCTTTCGAGACCGATGAGAGCGTAATTCCTGCATCGGATGCGGGCCGGATTTCCTCTTGGAAGCGGAGCCGGTTGAGTAATAACAGCTTATCATAGGGTCGTATCACGGCTAGGCTTTCCGTGCTGCGCATCACAAAGGTGGAAAGCGCGGCCTTCTTCGTTTTGGCTAACGCACGGTACAGCAGCGAATAGGCTTTCTCGCCCCCTTTTTGGGGGCTCAGGTAATAAGGCATCTCAAAGTAGATGCTATCGATAGCCGATTCGTCGACAAACGACTGTAAGTTGATGGTTTTCGTCTTCTCCGGGCTTGCTTCCTCGAAATCGGCGTCTTCGACTACGATGTACCTATCTTTTAGGTAATGGCCTTTGACGATGTTGTTCCAGTCGACTTCTTTTCCCGTACGTTCGTTCACCCGTTTGTACCGTACGCGGTCCAGCGATTTCCGTTCCAGCAAGTCGAAGTCCGGCCTGTTTTCTTGCGTGGCACTGTATATTTTTATGGGTATATTCACTAGGCCGAAGCCGATAGCACCAGTCCAAATGGCTCTCATAGTTTTGATTTTACAAGGGTAAACAATCGGCGGTGCCGATTGTTCGCTAAATGAGGAAACCAAATTGATTGACAAGAAAAAGAGGAATCCAATGAGCAACACCGTAGGAATTATCGTAGGTAGCTTACGCAAGGCGTCATTTTCTAAAAAGCTCGCCGAATCCATTTCCAAGATGGCCCCTCCCGGATTTGCATTCAAGATCATACCGATCGATGACTTGCCGATTTATAACCAGGATTTCGACGACGAAGACCGTGCGCCGGAGTCGTATGGCGTATTCCGTAATGCGATTAGGGCGGTCGATGGTGTCATTTTCGTCACCCCTGAATATAACCGTTCTATACCGGGCGTCCTGAAAAATGCATTGGACGTCGGGTCACGGCCGTATGGGAGGAATGCCTGGGACGGGAAGCCTGCTGCCGTATTCAGCAATTCGCCGGGAAACCTTTCCGCATTCGGTGCTAACCATCACCTCCGGCAGTGTCTGGTATTTCTCAATGTACCCGCTATGCAGCAGCCAGAAGTTTATCTTCCGGATATGAAGGATGCATTCGATCAAGACGATAAATTGAAAAACGAAGAAACCCGGGCATTTCTTCAAGACGCCGTCGACGCGTACATTGATTGGTTTAAAAAACTGACATGATCTTTAGGTATCAAGACGACGCTATTGCAGGAAAGCATTGATGTATTCAAAAGCTGCAACCAATTGGTCAGGAGGGATACCATGCCCCCCGGGATAGGTGAATACGGTGTGTTCAACTCCGTTTTCGCTAAGTATATCCCGTAATTCGTGAACTTGTGATACCGGCACCAACGTATCATCCGTACCGTGCAATAGGAGGAATTTCGGACTGGTTGGCTCCACGAAGTTTACCGGTGAAGCCCGCTCGTATCGATCGGTTTGGTTGGCCGGAGTACCGCCCATAAATGCAGCGACAATCAATTTCGCCTCCATCCTTCCATGGTTATAAAGCGATTGCATATTGTACACACCAGCAATCGCAATACAGCCTTTAATATTGCCATTACTGTGGTGCTTCAAGGTATGGAGTGCAGCGAGGTGCGCCCCAGCACTACCCCCTGCCAGATACGTGTCTGCCGACAATTGGTACGATTCCAATTGGCGATGCAGGTAATCCATCGCTTGCTTCACATCATTCTCCGCCGCTGGATATTGATTTTCCTCGCCATTTACAAGTCGATAATTCAGATTCACTAACGCAAAGCCGGGAAAATTCGCCTTTAGCATCTGTAAATTTTCCGGGTTAATCTGGAAGTCATCTTTATCGCCAGCCGTCCAGCCGCCGCCATGAATAAAAACGACAATTTTCGTCAACACTCGCGACCTACCTGCCGGAAGATAGACATCCATCCTTTGTTGCTGGTGGTCCCCGTAGGCTACATCTTTCAAGAATACATCTTCAGCTACCGGATATACATCCGGCGCGCTATCTCTCGTACAACCCCACATGCACAGGGCCGATATAAAGATTGATACGACAGCAAAGTTAGTGCGCTTCATCCGTTTATGTTTTTAAGTCCGAAGCAATCCTTGTGCCTAAACGGGCCACAAAGAGATCGCGCAATAAAAAAAGCCCCAAATCCTGGCGGAACGGGGCTTTCAAACTAACCAATTATAAACCTAAATTATGAAAAGGCAATCTTACTTTGATTAATAACGTGCATGTATTGCGATGTATTGTATTAGATGTATTATTTTTTTCGTCCGATTGCTGTTAGGCAAACAGCGCCATCTCTGGCAAATGCACCCCATCGGGGGTGGTATAAAACGGACGGCCCTCCACTATGGCGTGTTTTTGTTGGTCGATACCCAATGCCTGATAAACCGACTGGTGGATCCGCTCAATCCGGATAGGATTCTCAATGGTCTTGCAAGGCCTTTCATCCGCCGTTTTTCCAAATACAGATCCTTTTTTTATTCCTCCACCAAACATCAGTATGGAGCACCCATCGGTAAAATGGCGGTGCATCCCATAATTGCGGATGTCATTAATTACATCGGGTTGGTCTACCTGGTGCAATACTTCGGCGCCAGGGCGTCCCTCCATGACCATGTCGCGGCTAAATTCGCTGGCGACGATAACCAGTGTGCGGTCCAGATGTCCACTGCGATCCAGGTCTTTGATCAGCTGAGCTACGGGTGCATCGATGAGCTTCTTCATATCCCCCACGCGTACATGGCCATTTTCGTGGGTATCCCAACCCATAAATGGTTCATACTCGGTAGTTACGCTGACAAACCCTATGGGAACCATTACATGATCATTCAGGGAAGCACCGGCAAAAATCATACAGAG
>CAZTJY010000109.1:0-2017 GCA_964613725.1 uncultured Parapedobacter sp.
TCTGTCATCGGGGACGACCATTTCATATTTGAATATTTTAGGATAAAATGACTCCCTGTAAGACCGCCCAGCCCCCCTTACTTGATCCCCTTCGTCCGCCCACAGCCCCAGTATTTCCTGCGACGGGGCTACCATATAAGCCCCTCCAGCCAATCCGTTCGTCAACCAGAACAACCGGTTCGTTTCCTGCTGGCCTAGGTCGAACTGAAACTCAAATATACTTTCGGATGAGTTTTGATTACCCGCAAATATATTGTACCATGTTGCTCCCGGCACCAAAGTATACGCAGTGTTGTTCATCACAAGTTGGGAGTAATCTGCTGCTTGTTGATAGTTGCCCATCCAAAGGTGCACGCTGGCCAGCAATCCTTGCGCAGCTGCAACCGTCGCCCTACCTTTCGTCTGTGCGATATTGGTATAGTTGGTTGGCAGGTAATCGTTTTCAAGAACGTAAGTGAGGTCATCCACCACCTGTTTCAAGACCTCCTGCTGCGAATTCTTAGGTAGCCTAAAATCTGCGGTACCACTCAATGACGGTTCGGTAATCACGGGTACATCGCCCCACGTTCTTGCCAAGTAAAAATAAGTCAGTGCGCGCAGATAAAGCGCTTCACCAACAATATTGTTCGCTTCGCGCTCACTCAATTCCGGATCTTTAGCTACAATCGGAGGAACCAACTTGATCACACCGTTGATGCGGTTGATAGCTGCGTAAAATTCGGCCCACCTGCTCCAAGCGTTGTCTGGAGTAATGGTTTGATTATACAATAAATGGATGTCGGTACCCCGAGAGCCATAAGTTCCCCTTACGTTATCAGAGCGTAGCTCTCCGTAGATAAGCATGTCTTCGACCAGTTGCTGCATCCCATCATACGCACCCATCAATGCGGAAACCGCATCACTCCTTGTTGCGAAGTAGGTTGACTGGGACAGGGCACTAATGGGTTCGTGGTCGATGACACTGCATGATGTGGCCACCGTAAACCCGGCGCACATTGCGACGATATATAATTTGATTCTTTTCATGATCATGTGGGTTTAATTCACTGAACTGCGCACTATCGGGTTTGTTTTAAAATCCTGCATTCAATCCAAAGGTAAGGGTACGAGGCTGTGGATAAATCGAGTGATCGATCCCCGAAAGCAATGCATTGAGGTTGGAAGTAAATTCGGGGTCCGTACCTAAGTACCGGGTGAATGTCAACAAATTCTGCCCGGTCATATACACCCTCAAATTTTTCAGGCCGCGTGTGCCGAGCAAGGAGGATGGTACATTGTACGACAGGGAAATCGTTTTAAGGCGCATATACGACCCGTCTTCCACCCACCGACTGGAATTGGGGCGTGCATTCCCCATGGCATCGCCGCGAACGGCTTTCGGTATCGTGGTGATATCGCCCTGTTTCCGCCACCGATTTAATGTGGACTGGAAATAGTTGCCTACCCCTGTCATCCCCTCGCCAATCCGCCGCGTCTCATTAACCACCTGGTTTCCATACTGGAATTGGAAGAACATACTCAACTGGAACCCTTTGTAAGCAAATGTGTTGTTAAAGCCGCCATAAAATTTAGGTTGTGCATAGCCTAACACCTGCTGGTCATCATTGTTAATGATCCCATCACCATTAATATCTTCCCAAATGACATCCCCGCCCATAAAAGGTAAGCCAGTAGGGCTGTCTCTTCTCAATATTCCCCCATTCGGGCTCAATGGAGCGTCGGGATCTAAGATTGCCACCCGACCGGAGGTGGTCAAAAAAGCATCCTCATCTCGGGGGAATACCCCCAACGCTTTCCATCCATAAAATGTACCGATTTCTTGCCCCTCCCGGCCGATACCCGTGAAGCCGCGTTCAGCCACAAAAATGTCCGTTCCTCCAGGGAGCCGCACGATCCTGTTTTTGTTGCGACCAATATTAAAATCCATATCCCATGTGAGCGGACTGTTTTGCAAGATCTTGCCGTGAATGGCTAGTTCAACACCTTTGTTTTCAGTATCACCGATATTCATTAACGT
>CAZTJY010000109.1:2117-13892 GCA_964613725.1 uncultured Parapedobacter sp.
GAGTATCTGTCGTCATAAATATAACTTGCCCTAGCAAACAACGAATTAATCCCCCATTCGTCGACAGTTGAATTGGTGTTGACGATTGTAGGACCGGCATTCAATGTAGGAATGGTGTTGGAGGGATGCCCATGCGTTTCGCCGAATAGCCGCCTCACGCCCGATTCCTGTTGGCTGAAACCGGCAACTGCCGAAAATCGGTGAACTCCTTTCCACTCGTTGTTGTAGTTAAGTACATTTTCATTTATCCACGAAAGGTCTTCGATGCGCTGTTCGGATGCCCGGGCAATGGCCGATTGGTTGAATCGGGGAATAAAACGGCTTTCCCCTTGTCCGGTATAATCCACCGCAAAATTTGTTCTAAAAGTAAGGTTATTAAGAATGTCATATTCAAAGAAAACACTACCTAGCACCCGGTTACCAAGTTGATTGTTTACCACTTGCTGAGCCAGTTGTAAGGGATTGTGTACCGCACCCCAAGTGAACCCGCCGAAATAACCCAAATCATTGCCATCGCGATCTCGTGCATATACGGGGTGGAACGAATTCTTTTCATACGCTGCCCGCAAGATATTGAATTGTCCGGCCCCTTCGTCCATCCGGTCCATATTGGAACGGCTTACGGTAAGCGTGTTACCAATGCGCGCCTTAGATGAAATTTCATAGTCTACGTTTACCTGTGCATTCAATCGCTCGTAATTTGTGGAGCGTACGGTCCCTGTCTGGCCAAAGTAGCCCATGCTCAGGAAATATCGTGTCCGCTGTTCACCTCCGCTCAACGAAACATTATAGTTTTGAATCGCACCGGTCTTCAGGATTTGGTCTTGCCAATCCACATCGTTGTCAAACGAATAGAAAAACTCCGTCCCGGGCACGTCAAGCAACCCTCCATGAAAACCAAAATTGCCATTCAAGTTACTTTCCACTAACAATGTTTTATTCTCAGGACCACTCAACAAGGGTATTTTCCGGGGTGGGTTCTGTGCCCCGTAATACGCCGTGAAAGCGATGCGCGATTGTCCTTTAGCACCTCGTTTTGTGGTTATCAGGACCACGCCATTAGCGGCTCGCGCTCCATATATAGCCGCTGCGGCAGCATCTTTCATGATTTCGATGGAGGCGATATTATCCGGATTAATATCTGCTAACACATTGCTCCCAACATTGGTCTGCGTCAACGGCCCGTCAAAGCTTTCTGACCGCATGGGAATACCATCAACTACATACAACGGCTCATTTCCTGCAGATATCGAAGTATTGCCCCGCACACTCACTTGAAACCCTGCACCGGGTGCCCCGGAAAAGGACGTTACGCGTACACCGGAGGCTCTGCCCTGCAACAAACCATCTACCGATGGCAAGGGAACATCTTCCAAATCCTTGGTTTTTACCGAAACGATAGAAGTGGTCAAATCCCTTCGCTGTTGTTGCCCATACCCGATCACCACAACCTCGTTAAGGTATTCGAGATCCGAAACGAGTGTTACATCTATAACAGATTGGTAATCCACTTTGATTTCCTGGCTAATAAAACCTACGTAGGTAAAAACCAGTACATCCGTTGCATCGGCCTTAATGGCATAGTTGCCCGCTTGGTCGGTGAACGTACTTTCCCCTCCGGTCTTTAACGTCACACTTACTCCAGCAAGTGGGCCATTGCTATCCGTGACCGTCCCTCGTATCGTCTTCTTCTCAAGTTGAGCCCATGCGCCGGATACCATCCAGCATAAGACGCAAAGCAGCAGGACTGATTTACGATAATTTTGTGTTCTCGTCATCATAATGAAAAACAATTAGGTTATGCGTGGTTACTCTTATCTCAATATTCCTTGGGAAGCAATACAGCATTTATCTTGTGCATCACACCGTTTGTTCCTTGATTGTCCATATCCGAAATGAAGGCATCCTGATTGGTGGCATCACCATCCATCAGAAACACATCGCCCGAAGCTACTTTTACCATGAGGTGCTGGCCCGCCAGTTTGGTGGTAATCGAGGTAGCTTCCGTCATGTCAGAAGAAAAAACTCGGGTCGGGATCAAATGATATCTGAGGATAGAATCCAAGCGCGGAATACCGATATCCGTCAATCCTCCGGGTGCATTTAATTCGCTATACATCGCAAAGAAGGCTTCATTATCCGGGGCAAATACCGTAATTCCTGCCTGCTCCAGCTCGCTAAGCAAACCTGCTCGAGAAAGCGCCGCCCTGAATTGGCTGAATTCAGGCCGTTCCAGAACAAGCTGAACCACGGTTTTTGACGGGGGCATCAATATATTGTCTATTTTATGTACAATACCATTATTTGCCTCCAAATTCGCAGTGGTAATCGCGCCGATGCTTCCGCTATTATCCATCAATCCCGTATTCTCATACTTCAGGAAAGTATTATTGCTAGTTGGGAGATACCCAGATTTGTTAACCATATCACCGGACTGTAATCGTATGCCCGTAACGAGATGGTACCGCAGTATCGGGTTCAAAAATAGGGGAGTAATGTCTTGTTTGGCAGGATCTATACCCGCCCTTTCAAAAGCCGCGTTGGTCGGGGCGAAGAGGGTAAACACGCCATCAGACTGCGCGAATGCATTTATCAAAGAGCTTTTAATCAATGATGCAGCAAATTTAGAGAGTTCTCTATCCATTAGGGCCCGGCCGGCGACCGATTTGAGGCTTGGTGGCACGATTACTTTATTCAGCACATGGACAACCCCATTACTTTGGGCTACATTGTCCGTTTGCACATCCTCCGAAGTAATGGTTACCGTTTCCTCCCCACTGGTGCGTACGGCGCCGGTCGCCGGTTGTATGCCCGCAACGAGATGTCCCTTCAACAATGTGCTTAACACATGGTGATCTATCGGATTGGAGAGGTCAAAATCATTCACGTTGCTGTACGGCACCTGCGGGTCGCTGAAAAACGCCTGAAAGGCAGCATTATTGGGTGCATATACCGTCTTGATTGCTGGTTCATTAGCCAGGTCAATGGGCAATAGGTATAATTTCCTGAATACCGTATCGTCTATCACGCCGTCTGCATCCCGGTCGACGGAGTACTCGCCATCAACCTGATACTCGGCAAAATGCTGCAGCAGCGAAAAAAACGTCTGTAAATCATTCGATTCCCCCAAATAATCATCGATACTCGGATCGGGAAACATGACTTGGCCAATGCCATGTATAGCGCCGTTGCGTGCGGCAATATCTTTCTTGCTTTCAATAAGCGGTATCCCGTTGATGGCATTTCCCTCCGCGGACACCGTTACGAATTTCCTACTTCGGGTGGCATACCGCCCCTTTACATTACTACTAAATTTACTGGCTGCAAAATCAAATGTAAACATCATCCGCTCCAATATATGAAAGCCAATTAATTTCGATAAATCGACTTCCGACATATCGTTGATTACCACACCCGCATCAATAAACGCCTGATTGGTCGGTGCAATAACCGTCCATAATCCCGACCGATTGATAAACTCATCCATGCCCGTCAGTTCCAAGGCTTCCGTAAACGTGCTGAAGTCAGGATCCGCTCTCAGCTGATCCATGATCCGGCCCTCTATTTGTGGGTCAGGCTCAAAATGACTGTAATCGGGGGAACAGCCGCCAGCCAAGAACAGGAAACAGCATATCAGTTGCTTCCCAAGATTTGCTTTTCGTACTACATAAGGGTTCATAATCATCATATCTTAGGTTAAATAATGCTATTTTGGATTATTTATATTCCTGATTTGCGCTGCAACCCATTCATGGTCTTCTGGGGTTTTAATTTTACGTTCAAGAAAACCCAACCTGAATGTGACATTTTCCGCAGTCATCAGCGATTTGGCCCCCGTACCCCTTCCAAATCCGAAAACCACCATCCCGTCTTCCGCATCTTTACCCGCGCTGCTATTCCCCATGTACGAAAAAATATCGTTTAGGAGATCGTACTCTTGCTGGGCCACAAAAAAGATCCGGTTAGTCGCTTGATCGCCAAAGTACGCCCAACGCCAGTTGTCCGCAATGCTTTCGCCTTGGTTCAGCGAAGGCACTTCATACCGCGGCCCGCCAAGGTCGGTGCCCCAATATTTTCGGTAGGGATCGAAACTGCCGGCTACAGGGCCCTCGTATAAAAACCAATAGCTATGGCCGGGATCCGTCCGTTCCATCGTGAGTTCAACATGGTCGTCATAAAACCGCCACGACCAAGCCCACTTTCCACTTTTGCTTTGCGTGCGAATGGTGTTACCGTCAACCTGTTCGCTTATACATTGATCAAACCCGGGGTGCCCTGCGCCACCGTCGTCAGAGCGGAAAACAAAATTGGGGAGACCGCGAAAACCTCCCGAGGCGCCATCGGGCACCTTCGCGTGCGGACTGCCGTTGTAGTGTATCCAGTCTGTCCCATCGCGATCGATTATGCTCGATAACCCACCCCCGGCTCGATCCAGGTAATACGTCGCCGACTGGGTCGATATCACAAAATGCGGCCTATTATTATAGCTTTCTTCTTCGATGGTTAGCGTGTTGCCCGCCAGCAAATTTATCACCATGAAAAACACCAAGCTCCCGAACAATGTCACCATAAATGCCAATGATTAAATCTCATAATTTACAAGCGAATACATCTTTACACACTGATCTACTATGCGACATGGGTATTCGACTTCCCCTCTTTTCTTAAGCAAAGATAGGGTACCTGTAGACGACCAACTGACATTATTTTGGTATAAATATGAATTATATTGAATCGCTTTCCTATATTGGTGCTTTTTATGAGATATTATTGTTCACAAATCGACTTATGAATCCTATTTTAGAAAAGGTTACGGTCAGCTCCAACAGCTCCTTTGCACTTAAAGAAGAAATTCTTCCACATATCAAGATTGGATGGCACTTCCATCCGGAATACGAGCTGACGCTTTTTACAGAAAGCGTGGGCAAGCGATTTGTAGGTGACCACACGGATAGTTTCGGGCCGGGCGACCTGTTACTTATCGGACCGAATCTGCCTCATTATATGCGAAACGATGAAATTTTTTACCGAAACGACTCTGATTTGCGGATTAGGGCTATCGTGGTTCATTTCACGGAGGATTTTATCGGCAATCAATTCTTTGATATTCCAGAGATGGGCGTGGTAAAAAAACTATTGAACAACTCGCTTCGGGGAATCCATATTTATGGGGAGACCCAACAGGTTGTATCAGAGAAAATGGAAGAACTATTGACAATACAAGGTTACGACCGTCTTATCTGCCTACTTGACATTCTTCAACTAATCGCCCACTCCAGTGAGCAGCGGATGCTATCGTCAATAGGGTATGAAAACTCATTTTCCCTTAACGATGCGGATCGGATTAACAGTGTATTCGAATACGTGTTGCAGCACTTTACCGAAGACATTAGCCTAGCCGAAGTGGCCGCCCATGTACATATCAGTGCCTCTGCTTTTTGTAAATTTTTTAAAAGTAGAACCGGTAAGACATTCACCTATATTCTCAATGAAATAAGGATTGGGCATGCCTGCAGGCTGTTTATTGAACAAGACCTCTCCGTATCAGAGGTCTGTTATGCTTGCGGTTATAACAGTCTATCGTACTTTAATCGAAAGTTCAAGCTGATTACGAAATATTCGCCGATGGACTACCGCCGGCGTTTTCATCACAACCCAAATGCCGTTGCACCCACCCTTAGCTAGTGCCTGCGGCATTGGTTTTGCGGCTAGGAAACCGCCAGTGATTTACAACGCCAACCTAACCGCTTTCGCATAGTTCAGCTTGGCTTCTGAAGCATCATACAGCGCCCCTACCCTAAAAAAGTAGGGATGCCCGGGCGCTAACGCGGGGTGAGACGGCAAATCGATTTCGAGTGAGAAAGTCGTATTCGGATCCGTTGGTTCGTTAAGCACTTTTTCTACAGCTACCTTCCGCAAAGGCTCACCGACAGCAGCTTCTGGATGTGCGTATAGCCCAATCTTCCTTACATTGCTAGGTCCTGTTTGTTCCAAGTTGAACGTAGCGATTACCTTATCTCCTGCTTTCGCAATGGATACGTTCTTCACGCGGATGTAAGGCTGTACCTGAAAATCAATTTGCGTATTTCCCGTCACTTGGATTTCCTGTTTGTCGATTGGAAAGAAATTCCCCCTAACGGGCCGCACCGTATACGTACCTGCAAAAACCAGGTTGTTCCTGAACGTACCTTCATTTTTGACGACGAGATACTGTGTCGCTGGGTCGTCGAAACCCAGCTCAATATACTCGATTTGTGTGCCGTTAATGATATCTTGCTCTAAAAGCTCGCCGGTTTCAGCATCGACAATAGACCCAAACAATGCGGCGTTCGGCATGTCATAATTATCCAACTCACAAGACATGAAGGCAATCAAGCTTACCATCATCCATATCATGTTTAATTTTATCGCTTTCTTAGTCATAGCTATTAATATTGAGGATTTTGAACCAAACCGTTTGCGCCAATGCCGGGTATGGAAACATAATAGTGCCGTGGATTGAACGTACGCGTAATGGTCCTGGATACCGTTTTGCGCACAAAGATATAAGTTGCTGGCGACGTACGTAAGTCAAGAAGCGGCACCAATGCTCTTCTTGGCGTGTTATTTAGTAGCGTGTGGAATTCGCGCCTGCGAATCAAGTCCCAAAACCGTTTGTTTTCAAAGGCCAGCTCAACCCTTCGCTCGCGAATTACACTTTCAATGGTCAGCGGAATGTCTACCGTGTGACCGGCACGCTGCCGGAGTGCGTTGATAGCCTGTTCTGCAGTTACTTGGGCATTGTTAGCCGTGAAGCCGCTTTCTGCAACAGCCTCTGCATAATTCAACAGGATTTCTGCATAGCGAAACTCCATCCAGTCGGTAATAGACTGCCTATCCGCTGGGGTTACGGGCTGAGAAGACAACATTTTTTTGTAGCTAAACCCCGATCGCGTCATTTGTATATTCGCAGGGTTGAAACCGGAATACTGCGTCCAATCGGGCGCACCGTAACTGTAGTAAGTCGTACCGTCCACCGTAATCGCGTTGTCGATTTCAATTTGCGCCTCTCCATCCGGCTGAACATACCCTCCTTGAATAATGATATTTTCCCCTTTCCACTCGGTGCCTGGTAGAATCACCGTGCCCCACAAGCGTGCGTCCTTGTCTTTAAATATATCATATGGATTTTCAAAGCGCAGATATGCCCGGTCTTTACGATAGCCATTATAATCATTTACATTTCCGTCTTCCGTCGTGACGATGGGCGCACTATGACCTGGGCTAGCATAACTCTCATACAAATCGACGAACTCGAGTGATGGGTTCAGCCGTCCGGGGTACCCCCATCCGTTTGCCGTTTGGTTTGGATTATACCACACGTCGTAATTGTGTCCGTCGACCCCAGTCCTCGCAAAACCCTTGATAAATATGGGCTCGTTGCCGGCAGCATTGGGATACTCAAATAAAACGCGATAGTTTTCTGCCGCCTCTTGTGGGTTAGCGGGGTTCGGTTTGAATAGCCCAAACATTCCTGATTCCATAATGGCGGCCGAGGCGTCGATACAAGCTTCATAATACCGATTAGCCTCGGTGGCCGGCACACCCACTAGCCCTTGGTCAGCGGCTGGCCCTGAAAGTGGTGATCTCGACCAATGCTTAGCAATAGAAGCCGCATGAAGGGCAGCCCTCGATTTTAGCGCATAGGCGGCCCACTTCGTAGCCCGTCGTTCGCCGCCCAACCAGGTATCAGGGAGGTTCGCAATGGCGATATCGCATTCGCTTAATACGAAATCCCAAGTTTCCTGTTCTGTGCTTCTTGGAACTTTAAGCTTTTCCACGTCGCCATCATATACCTGCGATTCACGGATAAGCGGAACGCCGCCATATCGCTTGGCCAAGCCGTAGTATGCGAAAGCTCGAATAAAAGCACTTTCTCCCAACATGCGTTTCTCTTCCGTCTCCGTGAAACCAAGCGTCGGGATAATATCAATGAGCAAATTAACATCTCTTACGAGTTTATAGCCAGGGTCCCACCAACTATTGCCGCCATTATTGAGCACCACATCCCACTGCGAGTGGACCGCTTCATCGGTCAAGAAAGCCTGGGTCAACACCGAGGGAGCCATCCATTCGACGTAAGACCAGCCCCTGTCATAAAATTTAAAATCTTCGATGGGAAGTTGCCCATATAAGTTTGCCATATAGACTTTTACGCCCATAGGATTTGCGAAAAGCGTGTTCCCATCAAGCTTATCAGTCGGCATTCTGTCCAAGAAGTTCTTGCTACAACCTTCCGATAACAAAAGCAATGTTATTAATCCAATAGTGGTACGGATTGTCTTATTTTTCATCATTTACTCCTTTAAAAAGTGACATTGACACCCAGATTAAAACTCATGGTTAACGGATACGTGTACCCACCGCTATAATCGCCCTCAATCTTCTCGGGATCGAATGGCTTCACAAAACGGTCCGCCAGTGTGAACAGGTTGTGGGCGTTCGTGTATACCCGAATGTTCCTTACACCTGCTTTCCGGATGAAGGGCGAGTTGACGGTATACCCTATCATGATACTCTTCAGGCGTAGGTAAGTCGCTTCCTTCCGCCAAACTTTACTTTCATTGCTTATCGCCCCCCTATCGGGATCAAAGCGGGTAGCGGGCCATACACCCGGTATCCATTCACTGTTTGGATTATACGGATCTTCCTGATGCCATCTGTCGAAGAAAAACTCCGGCGAGTTTCCGTTAAAATTAAAGACGCCTGCATAGGTTTGCCCAAACCGCAGGGTATAGTTTCCGGCGCCTTGTACCACCACATTAACATCAAATCCTTTCCACTCGGCATCCAAAACGAGTCCATAATAATATTTTGGTTGGCCATTCCGGAAAAGTGGCAACATATCGCGGTTATCGATTATGCCATCGCCATTAACATCCTGATATCGGAAATCACCAGGAAGTTCCCGTGCATTGCCCAAATTTCCATTTTGCAGTGGAGCCGTGTAGATTTCTTCTTGATTTTGGAATTGACCCTCAACGGTATACGCCCATATCAAATCATTCCACCTGTCCTCCGCGCCATTTCTCCATCTGTCCCAGCTGCTTCTGAAAGGGGCCCGTTCCACATAATTGTTCATGGTTCTTGAAAAGCTGAGATTGCCGCTGATTCCGTAGCTGACTTTATTAATGGTATTACGATGGGATACGGCAAGGTCAAATCCTTGCGTTCGGTCGCTGTTCAAATTTTCTTGCGGTAACGTACCGCCAAACGTGTTGGGTACGGATACGTTGCGATACGCCAATAATCCTGTCCTGTCGCGTCGGAAAACATCGGCTTCAAACGCCAATCTGCCACGGAACAAAGCCACGTCCAATCCGATATTTTGGGTGCGCGATTGGAACCAGGTAAGGTATTCATTTACAATGGATGGAGAAGCGGCGCCATTGAGGTAGGTACCATCAATAAATTCATACCCCCGTCCACCGGTCGCAGAGAACGCTTGTACATACTGGAAGGGTGCCCCAGCATCTTCACCGATTACGCCATACGAGCCTCTAACTTTAAGGTGCGTGATGATAGGCATATGATCTTTCATAAAACGCTCTTCGGAAATTACCCATCCGCCCGAGACCACCGGGAAGAATCCCCATCGCCTGTCCGGATGATAACGATACGACCCGTCGTATCTTGCTGCCACTTCAAAAAGGTACTTGTCTTTAAACGCATAATTGAATCGGCCGATATACGATATATTCGCCGTTTCGTTCTCGTTCCCACGGTTGGTTTGGTTATTTTGGCTTGCTTGGTCTATTTGGTCGTTGGTGTAAAACTCGTATTCGCGTTGAAGGAATGAGCTACGGAACCAGGTCTCCCGCTGCTCGTAAACTGCGGTAGCCCCAATCCGGTGTCCAGTTGCAAACAAGGTATCATAACCTGCTTGCAACTGAAAATTCACCCGGTTGAAATCTCGGTTCGTATTAGATATCCTCGCCGGATTATTTTTTTCAAAAGGCAGGTAAACATCGTCCTCCTTATCGTACGAATAAACCTGGTAGGATTTTCCGAGGTACTTGACGAGCTCATTGTTGCTATCGTAAGCTGCCGTAGCTTTCAATTCCAACCCTTTTACAAACGGGGTGGTGTACGTAAATGAAATAGACGATTGAAACGATTTATTTCTTGTATCATCGTATCCGGTGTAATTCTTATCGGCAAGAAGAACAGGGTTATCCAATGGCAGCACCAACGCAGGATAGTTAGGGTTGTCATTCGCATACACGCGTTCAATAGGTAAACTGGTTCGGGTTTGTTTGAAGATGGTAAAGAAATCCGTACCGGGCTTATTACGCCGATCTGCCCTCCCCGAAAGGAATAAATCTGCAGAAAGGTTTTTTGCCAACCGTGCCGTGAAGTTTGACCGAAACGTGTACCGTCTGTAATTCATGTCTTTAGACCGCAGTAATCCGTTATCGTTCTGAAAGCCAAAGCTCAGGAAATAAGACATCGCCTCGGAGCCTCCCTGCGCGGAAAGGTTATCTTCCGCTTGCGACGAATACGACCTGAACGTCTCATCATACCAATCCGTTGACTCATAGCCAGGCAACCCCTGCCGGTATTTTTCCAATTCCTCTTTAGGGAGAATGGGCGTTCCGCCACCGTTAATGGTCGCTTCATTCAGCATTTCCATATATTGGGCTGCATTGGTCATTTTCGGCATACCGGTCGGAAACTGCAAGCCCGAAACATGGCTGTACGTGAACCTTGCTCGGCCGGGTGTCCCCTTTTTGGTCGTTACGATGACAACGCCGTTCGCCGCATTCAGCCCATAGATAGCCGCCGATGCATCTTTAAGGATCGAGATGCTTTCGATGTCTTCCGGATTGAGCTTTTGAAACTCACTGGCCCCGTCGCGGGGAATGCCATCGATTACATACAAGGGCGTTCCGTACCCCCTGATGTTGATCATCGTGCTGAAGTCGCCGGGCTCACCCGTTTGCTGCCTGATCTGTAGGCCCGGCATCTTCCCTTGTAGGCTTTGGGCCAAACTGCTATGCGTTGTTGTCCGTAGGTCTTCCGCCACAATGTTTGATACAGCCCCCGTCACATTGCCCCGGCGTTGCGTTCCATACCCAACCACCACCACCTCGTCCAAATTGGAAGCAACTTCAGTGAGTGTCACCGTTAAGACGTTATCCGGACGAGTCCTTAGCAGAAAATCGCTTTCCACATGGCTTTCGTATCCCAGTAAACTGAACAAGACGTCATACCTTACTCCCACGTTCAGGTTCCCGAAGCTAAACTGCCCATCGTCGTTAGTCGCTGTGGTTTGCGTGTTGTCATCTACCGAGCTGCGCACCGTTACCGTTACGCCCGACAACGGTGCCCCGGTCTGGCTTAAAACGCCCCCCCTCAACGCGGTGTCACTACGCTGTGCATGCGCAACGGTGGCGCAAAACAGAGACAATACACCGGTCCATACGCTGAAAATTAACAGATGTTTGTTTCTTTCCATTTCTATTTTGCATTAAATTTCTGACAATAGTTTGCCTGTTGATTTCCGATATCACTAGTAATTACTGATTTATAACTTACGATAAAGATAGTGAACCGCGAAGGCGTAAACTTACATTATATTGGTCGAGTTTTGCACTATATTGAATTCACGAGCCTAACATTATAGAATTCGAGGTGTTATTGTTCAACACTGAGCCTCAAATGAAACAAAACCTCCGATTTCATAATGCCCATGCCCTGTCGCCATTTTGGTACGGGTAATCGCCATCATAGCGC
>CAZTJY010000110.1:0-13844 GCA_964613725.1 uncultured Parapedobacter sp.
TGCGCCTTATCAAGGAATTCGGTTTCCACGGCACGCCGATGAGCCAGATTGCGCAGGAGGCAGGTGTCGCCACGGGTACGATTTACCATTATTTCTCTTCAAAAGACGAACTGATCGTGGAACTCTACCATTATGCACGGGAGCGGATGCAACAGGTAATATTCAAGGATAATGACCAGGGCCTGCCCTACCCGGAGCAGTTCGCAGCGGTGTGGATGAATCTCGTTAAATACTATATGCAGCATCCCGAAGTATTGAGCTTCCTCGAGCAGTTTTTTTCTTCACCTTATGTAAAAGACGTTTATCCCGAAGACCGCGTGTGCTTCCAGGATGAGGTGTCGGTATTCCTGAAACAAGGCATCCAAGAAGGTTACATCAAGACCCTGGATATCAACATTATCAGTGCAGCATACATCGGCACCGTATCTGCAACGGCCAAACGAAATATCCACGGCCGCTTTGCCTTAAAAGAAGACGACCTCAAAAAGCTGGTTGCCATCATATGGGATGGCATCAAGAATTGTTTAATAACGTAACGACAACTGCAAATATGTATTTGAAGAAATTTGTTTATATGACCTCCATCGCCATCGGCATCGGCATCGGTTTTTCTTCGTCATCGCTGGCGCAGGAGCGTGCCACCGATTTGCCCGAAAGCGCGCGGCTGCAAGACCTGATCGATTTCGCGCTCGACAACCGGGCGACGATACAGCAGGCCCTATTGGATGAGGAGATCGGTGAGCGGGAGATTGCATCGGCCCTTTCGGGATGGTACCCACAGATCAGCGCCACCGGAACCTATAATTACAATGTTAAAATTCCCACCACCGTCATCGGCGACCAAGTCATCGCCATGGGGCAAAACCACGCTAGTGCCGTGGCGCTCCAAGCCGACCAGCAGCTGCTGAATCCCGGATTGATGCAGGCAGCGAAAGCAGCCCGCTACATCCGTCAGCAAAATGCCCTGAATACGGAAAACAGCACCATCAACACAGTGGTGGAAGTGAGTAAAGGCTATTACGACATCCTCACCAGCGAAGAACAACTGAACATCATCCAGGAAAACCTGGCCCGTATCGAACGGCAACTGGCAGACGCAAAGATACGCTACGAAACGGGCATCGTAGACAAAATCGACTACAAACGGGCGGAAATCACGCTCGCCAATACCAAAGCCGAACAAAAACGCGTGGCGGAAATGCTCAATTATAAATATGCGTACCTGAAGGAACTCATCGGACTGGAAGCAGGGCAGCCGCTATCCCTTTCTTTTGAAGATACGGCGATGGAACAAGAAATCCTGCTGGACACCGCCCAGACCGTCAACCTGGAGCAGCGGGTAGAATTTCGCCAGCTGCAGACACTCAAACAACTCCAGCAGGTAAATACCCAGTACAACAAATGGACGTTCCTACCGAATTTATCAGCGTTCTATAACTACGCGTGGGATTTCCGCGACAACCGTTTCTCCGATCTGTATAACCCGGCGTTCCCGCGATCGGTACTCGGTTTCACGCTCAATGTGCCTATTTTCCAAGGCACCAAACGCATCCAGGAAATCCGCAAATCCAAGCTGCAGGAAGAACGTATCGATTGGGATATCTTCAACCTGAAGAACCAGATCAATACGCAGTACCAAATGGCCATGGCCACGTACAAAGCAAACCTCAATGATTGGACAACGGCACAGCATAATATGGTGCTGGCCGAGGAAGTATACAATACCCTGAAATTACAATACGATGAAGGCATCAAGACGTACCTCGACTTGATGACCGCCGAGACGGACCTCCGTACTGCACAGATCAATTACCTCAACGCGCTGTTTGCGGTGCTCTCTGGTAAACTGGAAGTACAGCGCGCATTGGGCTCGGTATTGGATGAGAACTAAGACATTAGATATTAGACGCTATATACCATTATTGATTTATAAACAGATGAAAAATTACAAGATAGCCCCTCTCTTCCTCTTTACTGCCGGCCTAGTTGGCGCATGCGGCAATAAGCAACAACAAGCCGGCAGCCCGCAACCACAGGCCACTCCGGTAACCACCGAGATGGTAACGGAGGAAATCGTGGCGGGCATGGACGCCTACCCCGGAAGCGTGGTGCCACTTAATGAAACCGACCTCCGGGCAGAGGTAAGCGGCTACATCACCGCTATCTTTGTGGCCGATGGTGCTTCGGTTTCCAAAGGGCAGAAACTTTATGAAATCGACCGTACGCGCTACGAAGCGGCGGCGCAGCAGGCAAAAGCTGCCCTGGCCATCGCAGAAGCGAACCTGGACCGCATCACACGAGATGTGTCCCGCTACCGTAAGCTGGCCGAGAAGGACGCGATTGCCCGGCAGACGCTGGATTACGCCGAGACCGACCTCAACAATGCCGAGGCCCAAGTGGCGTCGGCCAAGGCTGCTTTGGTTACCGCCACCACCAACCTCAACCGGTCTACCATCGTAGCCCCTTTCAGCGGCACGATCGGCATTTCACAGGTACGCGCCGGCGCCTTGGTAACCGCGGGCAGCACGCTGCTCAACACGATCTCATCCACCAGTCCCATCGCGGTCGATTTCGCGGTGAACCAACGGAATATCCAGCAGTTTGTGGATTTACAGAAACAAGGGAATGTTGAAAAGGACTCCGTGATCACCCTCACCTTCGCAGGGGGAACAATTTATCCCCAGCCCGGTAAAATCACAGTCATCGACCGGGCGGTGGATGCCAACACGGGTACAATCACCGTCCGTGCAACGTTCGCCAATCCAGATGGCCTGCTACGGGCCGGGATGAACACCAACGTGCGTGTGCGGACAACTTCGGCAACCAAAGAATTGGTCATCCCCTACCAAGCGGTTACCGAACAATTGGGGCAATCGGCCGTATATGTTGTCACGGATAGCAGCACGGTTGAGGAGCGCTTGGTTGAACTCGGCGCCAAAGTAGCTGAAAAGGTGGTGGTGCGCGAAGGGCTTTCCCTGGGCGACACCGTAGTAACGCAGGGACTCATCAATTTGAGGTCGGGCGCCAAAGTTACGGTACAGCAGCCAGCCAAGCCATCAGAACAGTAGGTAGATCACAGTGTAGCTCAAATGTAAACATGATTTCAGAAGTATTTATAAGAAGACCGGTCACCTCCATCGTTATCTCCATACTGATTACGCTGATCGGCGCTATATCCATTACCACGCTACCGGTAAGCCAGTACCCCAACATCACGCCCCCCACGGTCAACGTTTCGGCTAATTACACCGGAGCGGATGCCGAGACGGTGGAACAGACCGTTACCACACTCATCGAAAGCCAGATCAACGGTACACCGGGTATGACCTACATGTCGTCGAACAGCACGTCTGACGGGCGGGCAAACATCACGGTGACGTTTGACGTAGGCACCGACATCGACATCGCCACTCTGGACGTACAGAACCGAGTTGGCATTGCCGAACCCGCGTTGCCCGAAGCGGTGCGCCGCCTGGGGGTAACCACGCGTAAGGCCAACACCGACGTGTTGATGATGATCAACCTATTTTCGCCCAATGGCACGCGCGACCAGCAGTTCATGAACAACTACGCCAACCTCTTCGTGCGCGACGCGCTGATGCGGGTGAACGGTGTGGGCGACGTGATGGCGTTCGGTCAACCGTTCAGTATGCGGGTATGGCTCGATGCGGACAGGTTGGCCAACCTCAACCTCACGCCGGCAGACATCAATGCGGCCATACAGGAACAGAACCTCCGGATGCCGGGTGGTAGCGTGGGTGCGCGGCCGCAGCAGTCCGACCAGGTGTTCGAATTCCCCGTTATCCTCGATGGCGACCTCGACACGGAGGAACAGTTCAAACAAATCGTTGTCAAAACGAATACCGATGGCTCATTGGTCTATCTCGATGACGTAGCCCGTGTAGAACTCGGGCAGTTTGCCTATAATATCACCAGTACGGTCAATGGCAAAGAGGCCTCGGGGATGATAATCAACCAGATGCCGGGTAGCAATGCCGTACAGACGGCCGAAGGCATATACGAGGCATTGGAAGCACTGAAAGAAACGTTCCCCAGTGACCTGGACTACACGGTCAGTTACGAAACGGTATCGGTGGTCGAAGCTTCCATCAATGCCGTATTGGCCACCCTTATCGAAGCCCTAATCCTGGTTACACTGGTGGTGTTTATCTTCCTGCAAAGCTGGCGGGCTACACTGATTCCGGTACTGGCCATTCCGGTATCCATCGTCGGTACGTTTATCTTCTTCAACCTGTTTGGCTTTTCCATCAACAACCTCACCATGCTGGCCTTTGTATTGGCCATCGGCATCGTGGTAGATGATGCCATCGTGGTGGTGGAAGCGGTACAGCACCACATCGATAAAAACAAACTGAGCGCGCCCGAAGCGACCCGCCGTGCCATGAAAGAGATTACTGCGCCGGTTATTGCCATTGGACTTATTCTTGCGGCGGTGTTCATTCCCGTTGGATTCATACCCGGCATGGTCGGTTTGCTGTATCAACAATTTGCCATTACCATTGCCGTTTCGGTGCTCCTATCTGCTTTTATCGCCCTTACGCTCACCCCAGCATTGTGTTCCATCATGCTCAAGCCTTCGCAGCTCGGCGAAAATTCGACGGGTATGAACAAGCTGTTTTATCGGTTCAACAACTGGTTTGACCGGATCACCAAGCGCTACTCGGTCGGCGTTCGGGCAGCCATCAAGCGGGCGCCATTTGTCATCGTCATTCTCATCTGCCTCTACGTAGGCACATACGGGCTGTTCTCGGCCAAGCCGGCTGGATTTATACCAACGGAAGACAATGGCATTTTCATGGCGGGGGTCACCTTGCCAGAGGGGTCGTCTGCCGCCCGAACGACAGAGGTGCTCCAGGAAATGGAAGCTACTTTGACGGAAAATTTCCCCGAAATCAACAATATCACCGCCATCAACGGGATCAACCTCCTCAACCGTTCGTTTAAGTCGAATGGCGCTACGTTTTTCGTACAGTTGAAACCATGGGGCGAACGCGAACGGACGGCTACGGAAATTCTGGGCCAGATCCAGGGAATGTATCAAGGATATCCGAAGGCGAGCGTGCTTGCCGTGGCGCCGCCGGCTATTCCAGGACTAGGTGCTAGCGGTGGTTTCAGTATGCAAATACTCGACCAGCAGGGCGGTGATATCAAGGATTTCGAGGCCGTGGTCGGCAAATTGGTGATGGCCGCAAACCAGCGCCCGGAAATCGGCATGGCCTATACGCTGTTCAACTCAAAAACCCCCAATTACGAGGTGACCGTAGACCGCGATCAGGCCAAGAAGATGGGCATTCCGCTTAGCAGCATTTACCGTACAATTTCCGGCTACTTGGGTAGCAGCTACGTAAACGATTTTACGCGTTTCGGCCGGAACTTTCGTGTGGTCACGCAAGCCGACACCTCCTACCGGATGGACATCGAAGACATCAATAAATTGTATGTCACCAACCAGCAGGGTGTGTCTGTACCGTTGAGCACGGTGGTTTCCTATGACGTGGTGCAAAACCCGTCCATCATTAGCCACTACAATATTTTCCGGTCGATTGATGTGGGCGGTAGCGCCGCTCCTGGATACAGTAGCGGTGACGCGCTGAATGCCCTTGAAGAAGTGGCGGCCGAAACCCTCGGAGGGGGGTATAGCTATGAGTTCTCGGGGCTCAGCCTGCAGGAAAAGGAATCGGGCAACGCCACCTTACAGATTTTTGCACTCTGTATCATTTTCGTGTTTCTGTTGCTCGCCGCACTGTATGAAAGCTGGTCGGTACCGTTCTCCATCCTGCTTTCCGTACCATTGGGTATATTCGGCGCTATCCTTGCGCTGACGTTCCTCCCCCACCTAGACAATAACGTATACGCGCAGATCGGATTGGTGGCCATCATCGGGTTAGCGGCCAAGAACGCGATCCTCATCGTGGAATTCGCCAAAGAACGGGTGGATATGGGCATGGGGCTGCTGAAGGCGACCATCGAGGCGGTTAAGTTACGCCTCCGTCCCATCATCATGACGTCGCTTGCTTTCATCATCGGCATCATGCCTCTGATGTTTTCCGTCGGCGCCGGTGCGGTGTCGCGGCAAACCATCGGGTGGACGGTATTCGGCGGTATGCTCATCGCTACCATCATCGGTATTTACATCATTCCCGTGCTGTTTGTACTGATTACGAAGATGGCATACGGCAAGAAAAGGCTGGCGGAACTACAGGCTGCCTACAAGCCCGAAGAACACCGGGATATGCTGCATAGCGATGATGAAGAGGAATAGAATTTAATTGATAATTGGCGATTGACAATTATCAATTATTAATATGTTCCCGCTACAAAATAAGCCTGTATAGGCAGCGGGGAGATCGATAAATTCATTTTAATAATGCAACGCAATTTATTGCATATTAAAATGAATTTATCTAAGTTTGCAACCCGAAAGGGGTGCCGCCCGGATGGCGAAATTGGTAAACGTTGCGGTCTCAGAAGCCGTTGGGAGCAGTCCCTTGAGAGTTCGAGTCTCTCTCCGGGCACAAAAAAGCGAATCTTGTTGGATTCGCTTTTTTTATTTAACTCCTTTATATACGATTACTTTTCCGCTTAGCCGGCTCCCTCACCATATTCCAGTTTATAGTCGCCGATGTGTTGCTGGCTACGGATGATTTTTTTTCTGTGTATCGCGAAGTTGAATACGCCCACAACCAAAACGACGGCGGCAATCACGAAAAGCACATACCCATAAATGCGTCCACCAGGTATGTCCAGCAACCGGTCGACGGAAATCCCCGCCACCGCAAAATACATGGACGTCCGCAGAAATGACAAAAATGTAGACTGGTTGGCCAATATGGTCCGCTGGAGCGCTAGCCGTTCGCGGAGGATCAAATCTTTATTCATAACCCAAAGGTACAAAAACGTTCATGCCCGCACCCCATTTCCGTATATAACCAGACTTCGCTAACTTGCAACCGTTACACACGAATATAACAACCATGAAGTACAAATCACTTATGATCGCAGCAGCGTTGGCCACCGCGGGCGTTACCGAGGCCCAACAACCCCTTACCCCCGAAATGCTCTGGCAATTGGGCCGGGTGTCGGCAGAAGCCATCACGCCCGACGGAAAAGACGTAATTTTCGGCGTCACTCATTATAACTTGGCCGAAAACAAAGCCGAGAAGAACCTGTTCCGCATTCCGGTATCGGGCGGTACCGCCCAGCAGCTCACCACCGGTGAAGGTGCCGAAAGCGTGGTCCATACCGACCGCGAAAGCGGTGCCATCATCTACCTGCACAACGGACAGCTTTGGCAACTGGAACCCGGCGGCGCCGATCCCAAGCAATTGACCGATCACGACGCTCCTCTACAGAACGTCCGCTTCTCGCCAGACGGCAGACACATCCTGTTTACAAAAGCGGTGCCGCTCAAGAAAATGCACAGTACCGACCGTTATGCGGACTTACCCAAATCGGATGCCTACGTGTATGATGAACTGGATTACCGGCACTGGGATACGTGGGCCGATGGAAAGTATAACCATGTGTTTTACGCCACATATAACGACGGTGAACTCGGCATGCCCATCGACATCATGGCAGACGAACCTTACCACACCCCACAGCAGCCCTTCGGCGGCAAGGAGGATGTGATATGGAGCAATGACGGCAAAAGCATCCTTTATGTGAGCAAAAAGAAAATCGGCACAGCCTATGCACAAAGCACCAATACCGATATTTACCGGTATGAGCTGGCTACCGCAAAAACCACCAACCTTACCGAAGGGATGGCAGGCTACGACCAATCGCCTGCTTACAGTCCCGATGGACAGCGCCTGGCATGGCTAAGCATGGCTGAAGACGGTTATGAAGCCGACAAAAACGATATCGTAGTTTTCGACAAAAAGACTACCAAGCGGCATAACCTCACCGCGGGTTGGGACGGCACCGTGAACGCCTACCTTTGGAGCAATGACGGCCGCACCATCTGGTTCACGGCAGCTGTGAAGGGCACCGTACAACTGTTCGAGATCCGTCTGCCCAATAACCTGGAACAGGTAACCGGAGACCACATTCGGCAGATCAGCAAAGGGCAGCACGACATTGCGGGCCTCGTTGGCCAGGCAGGAAACCAGCTGGTCGTATCACGCACCGACATGAACCATGCTGCCGAGCTGTACCGCTTTGACCTATCCAGCCATCAGCTCGCTAAAATCACGTCAGTAAACGACGAGCGCTATGCCGGCATCGCCCTCAGTAAAGTGGAGGCGCGCATCACTAAGGCAACAGACGGCAAGGACTTGCTGTCGTGGATCATCTACCCGCCCGATTTCGACCCCGCCAAGAAGTACCCCACCCTGCTTTACTGCCAGGGCGGCCCACAGGGCGCACTCTCGCAAACCTATTCTTACAGGTGGAATTTCCAGCTGATTGCGGCACAGGGATACATCGTGGTGGCACCCAACCGAAGGGGGATGCCCGGCTATGGTGTGGAATGGAACGAACAGATCAGTGGCGACTGGGGTGGGCAGGCGATCGACGACTATCTATCGGCGATAGACGATATGGCCAAGGAGCCCTATGTGGATACCGCTCGGCTGGGCGCCGTGGGTGCCAGCTACGGCGGGTATTCCGTTTTCATGCTGGCCGGTGTTCATGAAAACCGTTTCAAAACATTCATCGCCCACGATGGTTTATTTGATATGCGTAGTTGGTACGGCACCACGGAAGAGCTCTTCTTTGCCAACAAGGATCTTGGCGGCCCTTATTGGGATAGGCGCAACGAAAAGACATATACCGACTTCAACCCCATCACCCATGTAGACCAATGGGATACGCCCATCATGATCGTGCAGGGGGGCAAGGATTACCGTGTTGGCATTGAGCAGGGCCTTGAAGCGTTCCAGGCCGCCCAATTGCTCGGCATCAAGAGCCGGCTGCTGTACCTGCCCGATGAGAACCATTGGGTTTTGGGTGCGCAGAATGCACAAGTCTGGCAGCGGGAGTTTTTCCGCTGGCTGGATGAGACATTGTAAACAGAGAACGATGGTTTTGGTATATTTTATGCTAACTAAATGATAAAATAGAAGTACCATGGAAGCAAAGAAATTACTGAAGACTGCCGCTGGCCTCATGATTGTTGCGTTTGCCTTCGCTGCATGCCAAACCAAGAAAACGGCCAGCAGTGGCGATGCAGACCCTGCACACAACAGCAGGAACTCGGTCGATTGGGTCGGCACCTACCAAGGCACACTGCCTTGTGCGGATTGCCCCGGCATCCGATACACGATTACCTTGAATGAGGACGACACCTATGTGCTGAAAACGCGTTACCTTGAGAAGAATGATTCGGTGTTTACGGAGTCGGGTACCTTCGCTTGGGACGAAGGCGGCGGGAGGATTACACTGGCCGACCGTGGCGAGAAATTCCAAGTGGGTGAAAACAAGCTGTTCCACCTCGATATGGAGGGCAACCGCATCGCCGGCTCGCTAGCAGATCATTATGTACTGATGAAATTGACCGACCAATTAACCGACCGGTATTGGAAACTCATCGAAGTGGGCGGGAAAGCGGTGGCTGATGGTTCTACCCAAAAGGAGCCGTACATCCAGCTGAACAGTGAAGACAACAGGCTACAAGCGACCGGCGGATGCAACGGTTTGGGTGGCACCTACGAGTTGAAAGAACCGAACCGCATATCGTTTTCGCAGTTGATTGGCACGATGATGGCCTGTGAGAACATGGAAGTCGAAAATGGCCTGAAGCGGGCGCTGGAATCGGCCGACAGTTACCATGTGCAAGGTGACACCCTCCAGCTTTTCCGCGCACGTATGGCGCCGCTGGCCAAGTTTGTGTCCTCAGAAAAATAAAGGACAATCCATAAAAAAAGGGGCTTCTTGCGAACCCCCTTTTTTTTGTACAGCATGTACATTATTTCAATTCCAGGAATTTATTGTATTCGATTTCCTTTTCTTCCAACTTCACTAATCCCTTCAGGTAATCAAACACTTTCTGCGCCTTCACTTCGTCAAATAGCCGATTGGCCTGTTCCTTGTCGCCAAGTAATTGAACCGCATATTGAGCAAGTTGTTGGTCGGTAATTTCCTGACCGGGGTTGTACATTTTCAGTTGTGCCGCGATACGTTCCTTCGCTAACGCCAACACCTCTTCGTATTTTACTTCTAGCCCGTTTTGGGTGATGATGCGGTTTTCGATCAGCGTCCACTTCAGGTTCTTGATGAAGTCGGCAAAACCATCTTCCAACTCATCTTCCTTAATCTCCGGGTTGGTTGCCTTCAGCCAACGCTTGAGGAATGCTTCTGGGAAATCGGCTTTCACTGCGTCTAGGCCTTTTAAGTAAAGGTCGTTCTGCAACTTCTGCGTAGCATTCTGCACCAACATCTCTTCTACCTCGGTCTTTACCTTTTCCTCGAATTCGGCTTCCGAGGTAACCACTCCTTCGCCGAACACCTTGGTGTAGAACTCTTCGTTAAGTTCCGCTTCCTCCAATCGGTTCACGTTCTTCACCATCAGTTGGAACTGTGTGTTCTCCAGTGACTCAACATCCGCTTCGGAGATGCCTATGATGCGGGCAATATCTGCCGCCGACCCAAATGCTTTCTTTATATCGATAGTTACCGTATCATCTTTCCTAAGGCCGATGAGGGATTTTTTGATTTTCTTGTCGTCAATCAAATCCGTACGTACCGATGCGGTGTTCACAATACCGCCTTCCAGCTCGTTCCCATCGGTACCCAGTTGCTTCAATTCCGTGTACAACACATCGCCATCTTCCGACACCTCGGGGTTAGTCATCTTACCATAGCTGCGACGCAGGTTCTTCTTACGCGATTCCAACGTCTCTTTATCGGCTTTAATAACATACTGGATAAATTTGGATTTTTCGGTAAATGGCACATCAAACTGCGGTGCCAGCCCCACCTCATAAGCAAATGAGAAGTTATCGGCAAAATCCCAGTTATATTCGGCATCGTCTTCCTTTGGCAAAGGTTGGCCCAGAATTTCGAGCTTGTTATCACCGATATATGCGTTGATCTTATCGCTCACCACCCGGTTTACCTCATCGATCAAGATAGCCTTACCATAGGTACGCCGAATGTGCGACGCCGGCACCATACCTGGCCGAAATCCCGGCAGTTTGGCTTTCTTGGCTTGTTCCTTAATCGCTTTGTCTACTTGTGGATTGTAGTCATCTGGAGCAAGATCCACCGTGATGACAGCATTCGTTTCGTCGATGTTTTCGTGTGAAATATTCATACTCAATTTTAAGCGTTTGTCGCATTTACATAAAAAATCCTCCCGATTTCCCGGGAGGATCCCAGTGTTTCGGAAGGATTCAAGTGCGGAAGAAGGGACTCGAACCCCCACGCCTTTCGGCGCCAGATCCTAAGTCTGGTGCGGCTACCAATTACGCCACTTCCGCATAGGATTTTTCTTTGGACTGCAAAAGTATGGTTAATTCTTTAAAATGACAACAACTTTTTATTTTTCGCTCACCGACGTATTAGCTCGTTCATCCGTATATCCGCTCACTTGTTCAACCGCCCACTTACCCATGTAACTAATCGCTTCTGCGCCCGAACACGGAAAAGTGCACATATCGGCCCGGCCGGGCTTTCATATCGGCAATCAATTCTTCCAGGTTTTTCGACGCCTGGTTGAGATTGTCATACAACTGCTCATCGTTCAACAGCATGCCGATGGAGCCCTGCCCTTGGTTGATGCGATCAGTGACCGACTGAAAATCAGCCATCGCTTTATTCGCGCTCGTAATGGTCTGTGCAAAATCCGCTTTTGCCACTTGGTCCGTAATACTATCCAGGTTGGCCAGCACGTTACCGATACGTTCATTGTTTTCCTTGAGGTTATTGGTAATCGATTCTACATTAGCCACGATGTGGCTGATGCGGTTGCGTTCGGACACGACGAGGCCATCCAATTGCCGGGTAATACCCTCTAGGTTCTGCAATGAATTTGCGATGCTATTGATACTGCGGTTGAAGTCGCGCTGAAAATCTTTGTTGATCGTATTATTAATTGAATTCAACACCGAATCGAGTACTGCGGCGATATCCTGGGCCTTCTTTTGGATGGGCTCAACTTGCTCCATGATGTTTTTCTGTATACCAGCTGGCAGTTGATCGCCGTCCTTTGCATAGACGGCACTGTCACCGAGTTCAAAAACGATTGCTTTACCGCCCAATAAATCTGTACTTGACAAAAGCGCCACCGTATTGGCCGGAACAGCATAGTCTCGGTTGATTTTAAATTCGGTACGGATGCGTCCATCCTGTTGTAGTTCCATTTTCGACACACGGCCGATCTGGTAGCCGTTTACGAGAATCGGCTTTGATTCGGTGAGGCCATCCACGCGATCGTAGATGGTGTACAGGGTGATTTCGCGGCTGAATACATCGTTTCCGCGTAAAAAACTATAACCCAGAATCAATATCGCAATGGCGACCACCGCCAATATGCCTACTTTGGTTTCGTTTGCTATTTTCAAGAGTACCTTTCGTTTTAGTCTGTAAAAGCCATAATTCGCTAAGCTATGAAAAGCCTGTCAATAGTCCAAAACAACTTTAATGCCGATATTGTTTAGCAAGGGCGTTTTCAACGCTCCACGTGCCTTTTGTACGATTTGATCGCATTGACCAGATTACCCACAATTTCTGCCTGTCCCTTTTCCGACATCATGTAGGTCTCTTCATTCGGGTTGCTCAGGAAGCCGATTTCAGTAAGTACGGCGGGCATTCCAGCCCGTGCCAACACGGCCAAGCTCAGTTCTTGCACGCCGCGGTCTACCCTACCCGATTTCACATACTCATCTTGCATAAACGTCGCTAACCGGATACTCTGTTCCCGATATTGGTTTTTCATTAACGAAAAGACGATGTAACTCGCCGGATCATTGGGGTCAAACCCTTGGTAATTCTCTTCATAATTATCTTCCAACAGGATATCTGCATTTTCACGAATCGCAGCATCCTGTTCGCCCAATCGGTTGAACCCCGACACAAAGGTTTCGGTACCCCTAACGGTTTTGTCTTGGGCGTAATAATACTTTCCTTTACTATTTTTGCGTCTGCGGGCAGGTGTGGCGTTACAATGAATCGAAATAAAAAGATCCGCACGATGTTTATTGGCAAATTCAATGCGCTTGTATAAATCAACGTCCACATCCGTAGTCCGCGTGTACAGCACCTTCACGCCTGGTATCTCCTTTTCAATCGCTTTGCCCAATTTCAAAGCAACTTGTAACACAACGTCTTTTTCGAGCGACCTGGCACCGCGTGTTCCGGGTTTAGCACCACCATGCCCTGCATCCAGCACAACAGTACGGACAGTATATACTGAATCTTGACGCTCGTTTGCCGGTAATAGGATGGGGAGTAGGGCTAAGGAAAGTAAAAAAAGAAAAGGCGCAATGAAACGTTTTGTCATATTTGAAAACACCGAAGTCCTAACTATTTTAATTAATTTTGTACGCAATTCTGATATTGCAAAAATACTATTCGTTGTCAAATTTGAGGTCAGTTGCTGTTATTTTTTCTTTCGTCTTACTATTCTTAACGATATTTTCGGCCGTTTCGGTATCCGGCCAGGAAATTTCGCAGCCTGATAGTACCCGAATGGACACCCTCAGCGTGGGAACCGACACGCTAGCGCTGGACTCTCTGGTGTTGGACTCTTTGGGTACTGCACCCGACACGACCCAAAAAATTCAGCCCGATGGCCTCAAAGCTGTCGTAACCATCGTAGCACAGGATTCCCAATACACCGATATTCGCAACAACATTATCCACCTTTATAAAGAAGCAAA
>CAZTJY010000111.1:0-718 GCA_964613725.1 uncultured Parapedobacter sp.
TCGTTCATGCGTTCGAGATTAAATACCAAAGACCCTGTGCTGCCAAAAATTTCCACTCGCATGAAGTTTTTTCTTCCTGGCGCCAGCCTCGTTGCCGTAAACGACCCCATGGCCCCCTGTTGAAATAGTGCTAGGAACGAGGTAGCGTCGTCTACGGAGACCCGACCGTGGCCCTTTCCATCGGCCGTAGGACGTTCGCTGATAAAGGTGCGCTGCACCCCATTAACTTCAGCAAATTCGCCGACGAGAAACCGAGCCAGATCAATGATATGCGCGTTCATGTCGCCGTGCGCGCCCGAACCCGAAAGCAAGGCATCGTGTCTCCACACGAGGGGGAAAGCGGGATCCGTTAACCAGTCTTGGAAATATACGGCATTGAAATGGCGTATCTCACCGATCCGCCCGCTATCAATTAGCTGTTTTGCCATTGCTATGGCCGGCACAAACCGATAATTGAATACCGTCATGTTGACAACGCCCGCTTTTACTGCCGCTTCGTACATTAGCCATGCTTCCTCCTCGTTGCGGGCCAGGGGTTTTTCACACAATACGTGTTTGCCTGCCTCTGCTGCGGCTAGTACCACTGGCGCGTGCAAATTGTTTGGTGTGCAGACATCGACAATATCGACTTCTTTGTTTTCGATTATTTGCTTCCATTCCTGTTCTTGATGCTTCCAACCGAATCGACGTGCGAGGTGCTGTAATTGCGCTTTGTCCC
>CAZTJY010000111.1:728-13400 GCA_964613725.1 uncultured Parapedobacter sp.
CAAACGGTGTGTAAAATAGGAGAACAGGGGAGGTCGAAAAAGGTGGGGGCTGTACGGAAGGCGTTGCTATGCGCCTTTCCCATAAACCGCGTGCCTATCATTCCGATATTGAGTGTCTTGTCCATAGTTCAAACTAGCTGTTGATTCCCAATAATTGGCGGCATTGCTCGGGGTCGATTTGGTGGCCCACGAAATCGTCAAAGGCTATCTCGGTTTTATCAATAAGCAGTTGTTCGATAAATTTTGCTCCCTCTGCAGCACCTTGTTGGGCGCTTTTCACCACACACTCCCACTCGAGTATGGCCCAGCCGCGGTACCCGACTTCGGTAAGCAACGAAAACACCTGTTTGAAATCCACCTGGCCATCGCCCAGGGAACGGAACCGGCCCGCTCGGCTCGACCAGTCGTTGAAGCCGCCGTATAAGCCAGTCATACCATCAGGCCTGAATTCCGCATCCTTAACGTGGAAGGCGCTGATACGCTCGCCGAAAAGTCGGATGAACCCCAAGTAATCCAGCTGTTGCAGTAAGAAATGACTGGCGTCATAAGTAATGCCGACCGCGGGATGCCCTGACAGTAGATCCAGAAAGCGGGTGAAAGTCGCACCATCGCATAGGTCAGAGCCAGGATGCAATTCGAATCCGAATGTAATGCCTTTATTTGCTGCAGCATCCAAAAGGGGTTTCCATCGCCGAGCCAACTCTTGGAATGCTTCATCGATCAGTCGTTTTGAGCGTTGTGGCCAAGGATACAAGTAGGGCCACGCAAGGCCGCCAGATAACACAGAAATATTGTTGGTGCCGAAATTTACGGATGCCTCGATGGTTTTAAGCAGCTGTTCCGTTGCCCAAGCTTGACGCTGGCTATCGTTTAGTCGTTTCGGATAAAACCCCTGAAATAATGGTTCATATGCAGGGTGCACGGCCATCATTTGTCCTTGAAGATACGACGCCAGTTCAATTATTGCCACCCCTTCTTTTGAAAGTAAGGATTGGTAATCTTGGCAATACCCTCGTGACGCGGCAGCTGTATCCAGATCGAATATCTTGGCTTCCCAAGTGGGAATCTGGACCCCTCGATAGCCCAAAGATGACGCCCAGCGGGCGATGGCGCTGATGTGATTAAACGGCGCTTCGTCGCGCACGAACTGCGCCAAAAAAATTCCGGGACCTTTGATGCTTGCCATAATTTTACGTTTATCACTGATTATGGGGTAACCCGTTTACTGGCCACCTTATACTTAGCAAAAGTATTACTGCCTCGCATGCAGGTCTTCCACTTTGTTGGTCGATATTTGAACTATATTGAAAATAGTTATTCCAATTGTGTATAAATAGCATCAAATAAATTCAAAATACAGCTAAGTGCAGTGGACGGATTGTTCGTTTTCGCGACACTTTAGTGTTTCATACTGTGGGAGCGAGCGCCAATTACGTCGTTTATGTCGATGTCGGCGACGACTTTGCCACATGTCGGCCCGAATCATGCGAAACGAGGATTGGACGCATTTCTGATTTCGCAACAATCATCACTGGAATACGGCGTACCTCAATTTGACTATTCCCTAAAATCGCCGGCACGCAACCCTAAAAAAGTCTATGTGATTGACAATGGCTTGGTAGATGCGGGAAGGGCGAATGTGATTTCCTGGCCTTCGAAAAGGGGCAGATTAAGCAAGCTATACAAGTCTGCTATCAAGTGGACGATACCAATTTTAAACGGGAATACGACGGGTTGCTACAAGCACTTGATTATTTCAAGTTCGATAATGGCTTATCATCACAGCAAATCAAAGCGACCGGTTCGAAAATGACGGCCGGCAGATCGATATGATACCGGCGTATCAGTCTTTTGAATCTTAGCAGCGTGATCACTGTTATACTAATAATTGCCGACATCGAAGCGATAGGTTTGCTCAACTGAAGAAGGACCAAAACAAAAGCCCCGAAACGGGGAGAATCGGGGCTTTACTAACTAACCAATTATAAACCTAAATTATGAACCCGACATGATTTAAATAATGATTAAATCACGAAGGGATAAGAATTATTTAAATCATCAAAGGCTCCATCTGGCAATTGAGAAACAAAACACAGCCAGATGAAAGACAATCTTATAAATTTTACTAACTGACTCTATAACGCATGGCATATCCATTTTGTTGCAGCGGATTTGTTAAGAGTTGTTAAATAGACATTGGGATGACGGAAGGGCCTATCTGGATTGTCCGATTGGCCGAGCTTGGTATTCCTATGGGAACGGATACAGGGTATTCCATTACGGGAAAAACAAACGAAATCGACCCACATTTGTTATATGAGAACCGAAAGACAGTCAGCAGGGCGGTCGCAAAACCGAAGCGGGGACTGGGATGACGAGCCCGCTGACAACATGAACTAAAAGCAAAAATACGATGGATTCGCTTACCGCCTCAATCGAAATAACGGTCCCTAGCAAACAGGCGTTTGATTGCTTTATCCGAGAACTGACGCTGTGGTGGCCCAAAGCCTATTCATGGTCGAAGGAAAAATTGGTTGAGCTAAGTATTGAACCGATTCTGAACGGGTTATGCAGTGAAATCGGGCCGAATGGATTCCGCTGTGACTGGGGCACCGTAATAGACGTAGACCCTGGAAAAAGCCTGTCGATGAGGTGGCAGATTACCCCCGCGCGTAATCCGGAACCGGACCCCGAACAAGCAAGTACCGTCCATTTCAGATTCGAAGCGATCAGCCCGAACGCCACGCGTATCGTGGTTATGCACGAGCACTTTCAGCATCATGGCGAGCAATATCAAGACTATCGGGATGCAATGGCCTCCGAACACGGTTGGCCATTCATCCTGTCCTCGTTCGCTAAGTATATGGACAACCGGGGGAGAGGATGAGGTGGCGGAAAGCCCTTTTTATGTGCCTAGAAGCAGAAGTTGTTGTGGAAAATAAGAGAACCGAAAAAACCATTTATACGTAGGCCACATCGTGTATTTGCAGGGTGATCAATACGTCGGATGTGTTAAGGTATGTTAAATAGACATTACGGAGGCGAACGGGGCCAAAAAAGAGAAACCCGTCACTTTGTGAGTAACGGGTCTCCGCCCCAATGGGGTTAGGGGCTATCAACCTAAACGATGAGAAGGAAAATCTCCCCCTTATTCTCCGCGAGCTTCTCCCGGCACTGCTGTATGGCTTCAGGGTTTGCCGCACCCACTCGGTCACTTCACCCACAGTTTTCATCGGCGCCTTATGCCTTCAAGGCAGCGTTTTTCAACGGGAATGCTGGGATTGAATTCCATCAAGCGAAACTCGCTGGCTTGAACTGCTTCAGGGCTATCCTGCTTTCGACGAATATCCGTTGATGACACCCCGGTTGCTAGACTCTTCGATGAGGGCCGGACAGCGTATACATCAAGAACTCGGGCAAATTCCCTGAGGCGGAGACCATGACCCTTGAATGGGTTGGGATGATACCCGGAAAGCGTGAAAGCCGTCGTTTCGAAGGGGAATACATGATGTCTCAACGTGACGTGATTGAGCAGCGTTCGCACCCTGATGCCGTGGCTTATGGTGGCTGGTCGATCGACCTGCACCCTGCCGATGGCGTATTCAGTGAACGGCAACCTTGTAACCAATGGCATAGCAAGGGCATCTTCCAGATCCCGTACCGGACATTGTATAGCAAGAACATAAAAAACCTTTTTTTAGCCGGGCGGATTATTAGTGTAAGCCATGTGGCCTTCGGCGCAACAAGAGTAATGGCGACGTGCGCCTACACGGGGCAGGCGGTGGCCGTGGCGGCGGCGGTATGTAAACAATTCGGGATTTACCCGACGGATATTAATAACAGCGCGCATATTAGCCACTTGCAGCAGGAATTGTTGAAAACGGGACAATATATCCCCGGCATTACACGGTGTGACGATTCGGATAAGGTACAGCAAGCACATATTTCCGCTTCGAGTGCGTTGGCATTTTCGGGCTTTGATAATATAGCCATAATTTGGCGCCCACTCGACGTTTCGGCTGCCCAGTTGATTCCGATTCCTGCTGGGAAAGTGCCGGCATTCGCGCTTCCACTCCGGGCGGAAGGCGATACCGGATTGCAGGTCGAACTGCGTGTCAGCAGCCGGAAGGCTGGATTTACGCCAGATAACGTACTCGCTAGGAAAACCGTTGCATTAACAACGGGTGACACGGAAATCCAACTGGATTTCGATGTTTCACTTGAGGAAGCACAATATGTGTTCCTAACTTTTTTAAAAAATGAACGCGTATATCTCCCATATACTGAACAGCGGATTACCGGATTGCTATCGGTGTTTAACGGGGTGAATAAAAAGGTATCAAACAACGGGCGGCAGCGGCCGCCGGCCGGTTCAGGTGTGGATGAATTTGAATTCTGGTGCCCCCAACGGCGTCCGCAAGGACAGAATATTGCCCTTAGGGGCTCCGAACCGTTAAACCTGTTTGGTGTCGAAAATGTTCGGAACGGAATAGACAGGCCTACTTCCGCGCCGAATGCTTGGGTGGCCGACCCCAGCGATCCGGCTCCGTGTATAATCCTTAGCTGGCAACAACCTCAGTCGATCAGCCGTATTGACCTAGCGTTCGATACGGATTTCGACCACGCGATGGAGTCGGTGCTGATGACGCACCCGGAGCGGGTGATGCCCTTCTGTGTACGCAATTACCGGATCGAGGATGCAAGTGGCCGGGTTATTCATCATTGCACTGGCAATTACCAGACGCTGAATGTGATCAACTTCAACGAAGCCGTGGAAACAGAAACGTTGACGATTTATGTGGAGCATCCTTCGAAAGCTGTTCCGGCGTCACTGTTCGCCATACGATGCTTTGGGGGCGACCAATGACAACACTTGATTACGGGGTAATCGCCATCTTTTCTATCGGCATTTTGGTGGCCGGACTCTCCATGAGTAACCGTAAGGCAGATATGAAATCTTATTTCGGTGCCAGTGGTGTCTTGCCTTGGTGGATGAGTGGCCTCTCGCTCTACATGGGATTTTTCTCGGCAGGTACCTTCGTGGTATGGGGGGCAATCGCGTATGAACAGGGCTGGGCGGCGGTCACTATTCAGTGGACTATGGCCATAGCCGGATTCCTTATCGGCCGGTTCATTGCTCCACGCTGGCGGCAAACCGGGGTGCTGACAGGTGCAGAGTTCATGCAGCAACGTTTCGGTAGTGGGGTACACAAGTTCTACACCTATATATTTTTGTTGATGAGCTTTGCGTATAATGGTGCGTTTCTGTACCCTGTAGCAAAACTGGTAAATGTTTCAACCGGCATGCCCTCGCATTGGGCGATTATTCTTTTCGGCCTTATGGCCGTGCTGTACACCACTTCCGGTGGCCTGTGGGCAGTAATCGTGACGAACGTGTTGCAGTTTGTGGTGCTTACGGCGGCGGTATTGATCGTGGTCCCTTTGGCCTTTGACAACGTTGGGGGTATCGGCTCATTTATACAGGAGGCTCCCGATGGTTTTTTTAATTTGACGGGGGGCGAGTATTCGATCTGGTTTATGGTTGCTTTTGGGTTTTACAACATGGTTTTTATCGGCGGCAACTGGGCGTATGTGCAGCGGTATACCAGTGTGCCCACTAAGCGTGAAGCGAAAAAAGTGGGCTACTTATTTGGCTGGCTCTACCTGATCAGTCCCGTGATATGGATGCTGCCGCCCATGCTCTATCGGCTGGTGAATACCGATATGGGCGGACTGGATAACGAGGGGGCCTATTTGATGATGTGTAAGCAAGTGCTGCCGGCTGGGATGATGGGGTTGATGATTACGGGGATGATCTTCGCGACTACCGATTCGGTGAATGCGTCGCTGAACGTGTCGTCGGCGGTATTTACCAATGATGTATATAAACGACTGCGGCCAGCCGCTTCCGACAAGTCATTGATGTGGACGGCTCGGCTCTCTACGCTAGGATTTGGGGTAGTGACGGTGCTGGTGGCGTTGATGGTCCCAGCCATGGGCGGTATTGTAGACGTGGTATTGAGTATTGGTGCCCTTACGGGGGTGCCATTATATGGCCCAGCAGTGTGGGCGTTGTTTTCCAAACGGCAAACCGCGTTCTCGGTGTTGTGTGTTACCATTTCGAGCTTGGCGGTCAACGTGTTTTTTAAGTTCTTTTCCCCGGCATTACTCGAAATCTCCCTGGATCGTATGCAGGAAACGGTATTGGGTGTGTCTTTGCCCATTGTGTTGCTGGCTGTTTTTGAGATTGCATACCGAAATACGCCGTATCGTGTACCCGTAGTTGTTTCGACAGAAGAAGGCGTGGCCGATGGTGAAGCGACGTTGCATGGAAAGCGTCAGGGAGCGTTGGCGGTAAAGATTATAGCATTGGCGCTGCTCGGGGTTGGTTCATTGATTTTTGTATTGGGATTGTTCGCTACCCACGGAAAGTTAGCCGTATTGATCATCGCATTGGTAATCGTAATGCTGGGCGGGATGTTGCTGTTGTCATCTCGAAGACATCGGCGGTAAATGGCTATTAATTCGTTTATAATTAGCGCTAAAACCGAGACGCCAAATGCGGATTCTCAGGGTGGATATCGACGTTTTTGATGGAATATGGTTATCGTAGACGATTTGGACCGCCGTTACAATTTCTCAACTACTTCAACGGCAATTCTAGTATGTCGGCAATCATAGCATTATCAAGATAACTCGAAGGTGGTGGACAGAAATTTTCCCAAGTTTTGATTGAGACATTTACGAAAAACGGTAGTAGCAAATGACAACGATGGGATAAATTATTTTGGTGGTGAAAACAGGCTTCGGTATCGTTTGCGTAGAATTATTCACACGAACTATTTGTTGATTAAATAAATGAGCCTATCATTGTCGCACATAAGTGCCGTGGGCCTTATAAAGTATTAGAAATAGATAATCAATTAAAAAAATCGTGATGGCAAATTTTTCAAGGCGTTCCTTTCTCTATGCAGTGGGCGTATTGGCGGCGGGTAGCGCCGTATCGCTGCCTGCCAATGCATTTGGACTACAGCGGAAATTAAGGGTTGTCCTAGTCGGAACGGGCGTCCGTGGGATCTCGTTCTGGGGGCGGCGTCTAGTTGAACAATATCCCGACCAACTGGAGTTTGTGGGGTTGAGCGATATCAATCCGGGTCGGCTTGACTTTGCGAAATCCTATATGAAAGTGGATTGTCCGGTTTTTGTGGATTTCGATGCGATGGTTAGCCAGACCAAGCCCGATCTGGTCATCGTATGCACGAAAGATTCCACCCACCATGAATTTATCATCCGGGGGCTTGGCGCGGGTTGTGACGTGTTGACCGAAAAGCCGCTGACGACCGATGAAATGAAAGCGCAGGCCATACTGGACGCCGAGCGCCGGTCGGGGAAAAACCTGATTGTGGGCTTCAATTACCGCTGGAGCCCTTACATGACGAAAATAAAGGAACTGCTCCAGAACAACGAAATCGGCGAAATTACGTCGGTCGACTTCAATTGGTACCTCAACGTGCACCACGGGGCGTCGTATTTCCGCAGGTGGCACGGTTTGATGGACAGCGGGGGTTCGCTGTGGGTGCATAAAGCCACCCACCACTTTGATCTGCTGAACTGGTGGCTCGACTCCGAACCGGAGGAGGTCTTTGCCTATGGCGCCCTGGAGCACTACGGGAGCAACGGTCCCTTCCGGGCCAAGAACTGCCGTAGCTGCGACCACAAAGCCGACTGCAGCTACTACTGGGACATCACGAAGGATAGCCATTCGATGAAGCTGTACGTGGCCAATGAAGAGCACGACGGATATATGCGCGATGGCTGTGTATACCGCCATGAAATTGACATCTATGATAAGATGTCGGCACAGATCCGGTATGCCAACCGGGTTGTTGCCAACTATTCACTGACCACGTATTCGCCTTTCGAAGGTTGGCGGATAGCGTTCAATGGTCACAAGGGCAGGATTGAAGCGTGGTTGGATATCCCCTGGATGAAGAATGACAATCTGGACCAGGAAAGTTTACATGCCGCGGAGATGAACCAAGCCGGCGAGGAACCCATGCTGCAGGAACCCTTGGTGTTGTACAAGAATTGGTCGGATTACCAGGTTATCCAAGTGAAGAGTGAGCGGGGCGGCCACGGTGGTGGCGACCGGCGGCTTCATGATAAACTGTTCAAGAGCCCCAACGCGCCGGATCCGTACGGGCATTCGGCCGGTGTGCGCGACGGCGTCATGTCTGTGCTCATCGGTGTTGCCGCCCGGAAGAGCATCGAATCGAACCAACCGGTAAAGATTGCGTCATTGACGGACCTATCGCCGTTGGAAAAAAGGGGCTCGTAAGGAGGCCTAGCGGCACAGGATCACTGGCGGCTTTTTGCCTTCACGGATAACAGCGCGGCGGCACCAGCTATTAAAATCGTCCCTACCGCGATGCGGAGGAAGACGCTTCTGCGATCATGCTTCCACGCCGCCTTGCCCCCTTTTTCGGCAAAAATATTCGGGATATATCCCCGCCGGAGGTCGTCGATAAGTCCTTCCACAACGTTCACCCGGTCTGCTAACAGCAACGGCAGCCAGTGCCCAAAACTCGATTCGCTGTACCTAAACGCCCGCCGGCGTAGAGCACCGCTCAATCCGGAAGGCGGCAGCGACGTTCCGAAAACGGCAGACACCGTGGGGCGCTCGTTGGAATGCAGCACCTCCACGGTTTCTAACTGCTGTGGTGGGCGGTCCCAATCGAGCCGCCGGTGATCATCGCCTGTATAATGCTTCATGGGATACGTAGGCTCATTTCCGGGGTCGGCGTCCACGCCCCACCCGTTGATATGCGTATATTTTTTTGATCGGATATTCTCCATCATGGTTCCTCCTGTTATTTTTTATGCGGTCGACGGAATGAGTACGGTCTTGATGCAATTGTCGAGCTTGGACGAAAAAAGGTGATAGGCATCGGCGACCTCCTCAAGCGGCACGCGGTGTGTGATCAGTGCTTTAGGATTGATATAGCCATCTTCGACGTGTTTAATCAGACGCGGCAATAAGCGCTTTACCGATGCCTGATTTGCCCGGATCGTAATCCCCTTGTTTACTACGTTGCCGATGGGGACAAGGTTGCCTGTCGGGCCGTATACCCCCACCACCGATACAATACCGCCTTTCTTTACCGAATTGATTGCCCAGTGGAGTGCGATGGCCGACCCAGCCTGTAGCAACAGCTTCTTCCCCGTGATGGTATGCAGGGCGCTACCAGCGGCATCGGCCCCCACCGCATCGATGCATACATCGGCGCCCAGCCAGCCCGTTTCACGCTTAAGGAACAATACGGGATCTTCCAGCGAGCGAAAGTTATAGGCCTCACATGGTGCGTAGTGCCGCGCAAATTCCAACCGGTATTCGATGTGGTCGATGATGATGACACGGCCTGCGCCGAAAAGCCATGCACATCGGGCGGCCATGATGCCTATGGGCCCGGCACCGAACACAACCACGGTATCTCCCACCTTAATGCCGGCCATCTCTGCGGCTTGGTAGCCGGTGGGCACCACGTCCGTAAGCAACACGGCATCATCCGGATCCATATCAGCGGGGATTACCGTAGGACCCACGTCAGCGTAAGGCACGCGTACATACTCCGCCTGGCCGCCATCATAGCCGCCCGCGGTATGCGAGTATCCGAATATCCCGCCGACCGCTGTTGCTTCGGGATTGGATTCGTGGCAGTTGCCATATAATTCCTGCTTACAAAACGCACAGCTTCCACAAGCGATATTGAAGGGCACAATGACGTGGTCGCCTTTTTTCAGCTTCGTCACCGATGGTCCGATTTCTTCGACCACCCCGATAAACTCGTGACCAAACGTGGTACCCACGCGCGTGTCGGGCACCATCCCGTGATACAGATGCAAATCCGAACCGCAGATACAAGAGCGCGTCACACGGACAATGGCATCGCCGGGATGCAGGATTTCGGGATACGGTTTGTGGTCCACCCGCACACGGCGCGGACCTCGATAATTCATTGCTAGCATAATGGCAGTTTCGTTTCGTGATAAAACATAATCGTTTATTTTAAAGTTTATCTCTTCCCGCTTATTCCACTTATCGTGAACAACCATCATACCATAGCCAGCTTTGGCCGTCTCACGGCCGATGTATGGCATCATGTATTCCCGCTGTCCTAAAAATTATAGAGCTTGTATACTATGCCTGAACGCATGTACCACCCTTCGAACACCCACCCCATTCTTAGTTACGATGAGATGCGGTGTAGGGATGCACCGTAATTTCTTATTTTAGGAAAGAAATTCAACGGAAAATGATTGATAAAGAATTTTCCATTATTACCTATTTGCGACCTTCAGCGCTCCCGGGGGAAAGCGGGGTACGTCGATCTTGGTATCGGATAGACCGGATGGTGGCATTTCTCCCTTGGTGAATGGCCCCGTCACGCCTGCCGACTGGATGTGCCTCGATGGCTCCTTGTACGTGGACGACTCGGGTACTCCTTGGTTGCTGTTCTGTCGTGAATGGTTGGAAGTAGGCAACGGCGAAGTTTATTTGCAACAGCTCGCTAACGACTTGAAGACAACGGTTGGGGACCCCATATTGTTGTTAAATGCAGGATCTGCGGCTTGGACTGGCACCATCACTGCTCATGGTACGACGGGCTATGTAACCGACGCACCATTTGTGTTTAAAGCTATGAATGGCCATTTGCTGATGTTGTGGTCGAGCTTTACCAAGCCCGGAAATATGCCCCATCTTACCCCGTGTTATATGAAGTGGTTGAAATTGATGGTAACTTAACCATCATGAAGTGAATGGACCCGTTTTAATCACGCATTAGGGAGGCCGTCTCATTTATTTTTGAGACGGCCTTTTTATTCCGGCAGTAGGTCCGAAGCCAATAAATTCATAGGAAATCAAAAGTTTTATATATATTGCTTGCCAATAGAGCTTTAAGCCATGGCAAGGCATATGTTACCGATGGTTATGCTGTTGTTGCTTCTGTCTTGTCGCCAAGGCACCCAAAAGGTATTTGACGCGCACCTCCACGGGGAGGCCGACGTTCCGGCCCAATTGGCTGGGTTGGTCCGAGCCGGCGTGTACCGGGCGGCTGTTAGCACTTCGTGGGCGCAGCAGGATCGCTACCGGCGTACCACGCAACTCGACCTGCTTTTCGGCCTGATGTTTCCCTGTCCAAACGGGCGGGTGCCTTATAGCCTGCAGCCCTGCTTTTCCGATGGGAAGGATTGGCCCACCGTGGATTGGGTAGCCGAACAGATTGAAGCTGGCCAAATTGATTTCCTTGGCGAAATACTGAGCCAATATTATGGCATCTCACCATCGGATTCCTTGATGATGCCTTATTATGCGCTAGCTCAGCAATATCACATTCCCGTAGGCATACACACCGGTAGTGCTGGACCCGGCCATGGCGCGCCCAACTTCAGTGAAGCGCTCGGCACGCCGTCACACCTCGAAGCGCTACTTTCCAAGTTCCCAGGGCTTAAAGTCTGGATCATGCATGCCGGCGACGGCTACTATTTGGATGCGATTGCTATCATGGAACGCCATGGGCAGGTGTACGCCGATATATCCGTATTGACTAACCCAACCATCGTGTCGCCCGGTCGGTTTGCCACCATCATGCGGGCGTTCGTGGCGTCTGGGCTTGAAGACCGGTTAATGTTTGGTACAGACAACGGCGATGTACGGCAGGCCATTGCGGCCGTGGAAGGCCTTTCCTTTCTATCCAGCCATCAGAAGAAAGACATCTATTACCGGAATGCCGAACGGTTTTTTGCTAAATCAACAACGCTCAGATAACCGAAAGCATGTAATTATGGGCCGGCCGAATGTCTTTTCGGCACTGGCCTCTCCCTCAAACCAAATCGAAGGCCAAGGCAAAGCGGACCAACTCGGCGAACGTGCGACAATTTATTTTGCGAAAGATGTTGCGGCGGTGTGTAGATACGGTATGGTGCGAGATGAAAAGGATGTCGCTGATCTCGGCCGAAGAGCGGCCGTGGGCGAGCAGTGCTAGGACTTCCTTTTCGCGCAGGGTGAGTTCCGAAAATTCCGCATAATGCTGGCGGATATAGGAATCTTGGTTGAGCGCCTTGGTTACCCGTGCGATTACATCGTTCATGCCTGCCACCGGCGATGACATCACCACCACCTTATTCACCGACTCGCTACCCGAATCAAGTTTAACAAGCTTGCAAACCGTATAAAACCAAGCATAATCGGTCTTGCCATCGAGCTTTACGCGCTGGAAGAAATTGTACTGCTGATCGAAGTCGCCCCGCGATAGATAACTGCTCATGCCCTGGAGCATCCCCCGGTGTTCTTCCTTGGGAAAAAAGCGGTCGTAATAGGATTCGCCCATGGCATTGATTTCGGCCAAGGAGGTGCCAAGGCGTTCAATTCCCCAGTTGTTCATATAGCTGCACCCCGTCGGCTGGAAACCATGTAGGTCATGAAGCATCACCGATGCCGGTACGAGCTCACCAAAGTCCGGCACGCTTATATCACCGCGCTTGAGATTCTTGGAAAGGCCATGGAACTGTAGATTCAGTTGATTATCCATAGGTCGGTCACTGTTAGTTAGTAGCTGTTCTTACCGGTCGAAGATAATAATTTGTTTCATAACTACCAATCGGTTTATTGCT
>CAZTJY010000112.1:0-13391 GCA_964613725.1 uncultured Parapedobacter sp.
ATTGCCGTGTTCGCGGCTTGCGAAAGAAACGTCGAACATACGGAATACAAGCCGGTGATTGAAAGTGAGTGGCAAAGCCTTACTAACATGCCTGATTTAGGCGAATACAACAGCGACCACCAGCAACCAGTGGACTTCGGGATATGGAAAGCAAAGGACGGCACTTGGCAATTATGTTCGTGTATCAGAAGCACCAAAATTGGGGGCAATACGAGGTTACTCTATCGATGGGAGGGCAAAAGCTTGGCCGATACAGCGTGGCAACCGATGGGGATTGCCATGGTTGCCGACACCACATTGGGCGAAACCGCCGGAGGGTTGCAAGCCCCATATGTTTTCGAGGAAGATGGCGTGTTCTACATGTTCTATGGCGATTGGAACAACATCTGTCTAGCCACGAGCGAGGACGGAAAAGCGTTTACACGGGTGTTGAACGAAAACGGCACGCCGGCATTATTCGCTGGGCCGCTCTATAATGCAAGGGACCCCATGGTCATTAAGATAGATGGTACTTATTACTGTTATTATAGTGCTCATAATCAACACGACAATAAAACATTTGGCCCGCAGGGAGCCATTTATTGCAGGACATCAACGGATATGAAAGCATGGAGCAAGGCCACGGCGGTTTCTCGTGGTGGTACGCCGCTTGAGCAGACCAATTGGTACGCCGGCGATATCGAATGTCCTTTTGTTATGGAAATAAACGGTCATTACGTACTGTTTAGGAACCAATTATATGGACGTTATTCATTGAATACCCAATACAGCTCGACAGACCCGCTCGATTTCGGCGACAATCACGACGATTACATGGTGGGACAGTTGCATATTGCTGCGCCCGAAATTGTCAAAGAGGACAATCAGTATTACGTGGTATCCCTGAAGCGTAGGTTGGATGGTATGAAAATAGCCAAGCTTCGATTCGACGAAGTGGAAACGAAAAGATAAAAAATGGGTGTTTTACGTTCTGCTAACATACTTTAGCAACCTGCAAATCCCATTTAGGTCTCATGTGTCAAATATCATTAGATTAGCATTAGATTTTGACCGAAAGTTTAGGGAGCGACTTTAGAAGTCCAAATTAACTGCAAATAAGCAAAATATGAAAAAGACCGTTTGTTATTTAATTTTATTGGTTGCATTAACGCAGGTTACCGCTCTAAATGCCCAAGAACCGCCTACTATACCTGTTGGGTTAGACGCCTACAGGATGTGGGACCAATTGCCGCTCCAACGAATCGGGGAGCGGGCATACATGGTCAGTACCTACATGAGAGAGGGCGGCAATAGGGCTGCCGATTCGCGCAACTTCCTTTGGATGGGCGAAGATGAAGACTATAGTGTGACCATGGACGTGATCGGGCCGGGTGTACTCTATTTTAAACGGACCAACCATTGGCATGGCAGCCCGTGGCATTATGTTGTGGATGGAAATGATTATGTGATTAAGGAAACGGGGACCGACGATCCTGAAAACGCAAAAAAAGTCATTAAACATGCCACATTCCTTCCTGAAAAAGCGTTTCCGGAACCACTCACATTTACGTGGACCAAAACCAAGGGAGCCGACTTGATGTGGGTTCCCATTGGTTTCGAGAATTCATTCCAGTTGGCTTATGGACGTACATTTTATGGTACGGGATATTATATTTACAAGCGTTATGCCGATGAGGAAAACCTATCCCAGCCCATCAAAGCATGGGATATTAACGATGTACCCAGCAAAGATGTGGTGGAACTGCTCAGTCGTTCGGGAACTGATATTGCTCCAAAAGACATACCCACCGAGCGGGGAGCGATTGAACTGGATAGGTCCCGGCAAATTTTTGCTGAAATTCGAAATGTTGGTCCTTCGGTAGTTAGGGCCCTTAAATTTACCCTTCCATTGGCAAAAGCGATTGATTTGGAAGATGTACGGTTGCTGGTTACGTGGGACGACCGCATCAGTCCATCGATCGATGCGCCATTAGCGCTGTTTTATGGAACAGGCACGTTATATAATCGCGATGAGCAAGAATATCTCGTGAAAGGATTTCCAATCCATGTTCGCTTTGATTACGAGCAGCAGAAAGTCGAATTGGCCTGCTATTACCCAATGCCGTTTTTCAAGTCCGCACGTTTCGAACTCGCTGGCATCGATCCGGGTGAGGCAGAAATACAGTACGAGATCCGCTACGAACCGTATGCGGATGTAGCCCCTAACCAAAGCAGTTATTTCCATGCGACGTACAAGGATTTTGCCAATCCCGAGCTGGGGCAGGATATGACGCTGTTAGACACGCGGGGAATCGAGGGGGAAGACGTGTGGTCGGGTAACTTCGTGGGTACGTCCTTTTTGTTTACCAAGCGCAATTTCTTGCAAACATTGGAAGCCGATCCTCGCTTTTTCTTCGATGGTGCCCGTAGCCCCCAAGCCCACGGAACCGGGACCGAAGAATGGGGCGGTGGGGGTGACTATTGGGGTGGGGAGACCATGACCCTGCCGTTCGCAGGACACCCTGTGGGTGCTCGCCGAGGCGACGAGGCAAAGAATGAAAAGGACCGCCATCATTCGGCTTATCGGTTTTTGATTGCTGATGCGATGCCTTTCGGCAATCGTGCGGTCATCAACTTAGAACATGGCGGATGGAACCTCTCCAAAGAACATTACCGTACGGTGACCTATTGGTATGGGTTGCCGGCTGCATCGTTGGTCCAAACCGATTTGGTGGATATCGGCAGCGACGCTAGCGAAAGCTACCACGCCTACCATTCGCCGCACGCTTCGGAAGTCCAGGAGATTACGTCGCGTTTCGACGGATTGTCAATAGACACTTTCCCGCAAGATGCTTGGGAGTTGCCGAAAGACGAACGCGCTTTTTATGACCGCTATGTTGGTGGCGAGGTATTTCCAGCGCATACCGAGACGGGACGATACACCAGAGGTGTATCTGAGTTTTCGGTACATCTGGATGCAGATAACCACGGTGCGCTGTTGCGCCGCACGATGGATTACAGTTTCCCCAACCAAAAAGCAGAGGTGTACATCGCCGATGCCAGTAATCAAATCAACCCGAAAAACCCCAAATGGGAACTTGCTGGCACGTGGTATACATCGGGCTCCAATACCTATGTGTACTCGCCGCCGGACGGTGAGTTGGGCGAACGAAAATATCATGTCCAGACATCTAATCGGAGGTTCAAAGATGCCGAATTTTTGATTCCCGCACGGCTCACGCGCAACCGGTCCAAGATACGTGTACGGGTGAAATTCGTGCCGGAAGACAGGGAACTGTATCCCGGTTACCCTTACCCCAAGAAAAGTGCTTGGAGCGAACTTCGGTATGAAGTGTTTAGCTACGTGATGCCCGATTTCCAAGTGGAATAACGAAGGATAAGGGGGGCGGCATCCAGCAGTAGAAGCTGACTTGGAATTGCTACACAGCGACTTTACTAGGTGCGAAAGGCGGTGTTGCGACACCGCGGATGGCATCGTGTCGCCCTTTTTTCCGAGTGTCGGAAATACGGCTAACTAATTGAATTGACTTAATTTCAGCAGGTTATGAATAAAATAAGACTTATATTGTATGGTGTGTTGATTCTCATGCTATGTAGTCAAGTGACCCGTGGCCAAACCCAAACTGTTGCTGGTACGGTTTTCAGCTCGACTGATAGTTCCGGTATTACGGGGGCTACGGTACGGGTGAAAGGCCAGAGCCGACAGACCGTAACAGGCGATAACGGGGCGTTTTCCATTGCCGCAAATGTTGGTGAAACCTTGGTGGTCAGTTTCATCGGCTATGAGTCCAAAGAGGTGCCGGTTATGGCCGGCATGGCCCAGCAGTCGGTGTACCTTGATGCGTCGACTGGTAGACTCGATGAAGTTGTGGTGATTGGCTATGGTGAGCAGCGTCGGCGAGACCTGACGGGGGCAATAGCTTCGGTCAGCGCTGAGCAGTTTGAAAACGAGAGGCCCCAAAACGTCGCCGATATCCTTCGCAATAATACGCCGGGATTAGCGGTTGGGGTTTCCGCTTCTGCCGAGGGCGGGGGCGCATTTGAGATACGCGGGAATAATAGTCTAAGAACGTCTACCGAACCCCTGATTGTACTGGACGGCGTAATTTATGTTGGGAATTTGTCGGACATCAATCCAAACGATGTTGAATCGATCGATGTGATGAAAGACGCCTCCTCTGCGGCGATTTACGGTGCGCGTAGTGCCAATGGCGTCATCCAGATTACAACCAAACGTGGGAAAGACAGCGGGAAACCCATCATAAACGTTAATTCCAGTATCGGCATGGCACAACCGGCCGGATATGGAAAAGTATACGGCGCAAACGAATTTATCGATTGGCGCTCTGACCTGATGAAATCGTTGAATTTATACCATCCGGTCAACAAAGACCGACTGTATCTATATGACAACCCCGAACAGCTTCCGGCGGGCGTCACTTTGGAGGAGTGGAGAGACGGACTAAGTGGCGAGCCCGTTGATATCTGGCTTTCCCGATTGGGATTGCGCCCATTGGAGATTGAAAACTACAAGACAGGAAAATCAATCGATTGGGCGGACATGGTTTACCAGAACGCACTTCGGCAGGATCACAATGTTTCCTTGTCTGGCAACGCCAATGCTCTTACCTACTTTGTGTCTTTGGGTTACAATAACAACGAAGGCGTAGTGGTGGGCGACCGGTTTAAAACCATTAGGGGCCGCATCAACCTAGATGCAGATGTGGCCAGTTGGTTAAAAATAGGAGTAAACACCCAGTTTGCAAGGAGGGATGAAAGCGATGTCGATGCCGGTACGGATATCCGTGTTATCTCACCGTGGGGCAGCATGTATGAGGATAGCGGGACAACGCTGCGGCTTAGTCCCGTGGATGATTTAGTAGCCGCCCGGAACCCGCTATACGATCGGGCATTTACGGATCGGCTGGAAGACGTTACTACGCTCACCAGCACGTTGTTTGCACATGTAAAGCTGCCCTTTGGGATTACTTACCAAGCGAATTACACGCCTCACTTCAATATGCGGCGGTATTTCAACCACCAGTCAGCGGAGCATGAAGAATGGGGATTGTTTGGGGGGCAGGTGAACAGGGAACATTCAGAAAATTTCACTTGGCAGTTGGACAACCTCATTAAATGGAGCGGTGAGTTTAACGACCATCATTTGGATGCGACCGTTTTGATTAACGCCGAAAAAGTGCAGGGGTGGGGCGACAACCTTAGCGTGCAGGAATTTGCGCCTTCCGACGTGTTGGGATACCACAACGTGGGAGCGGGTAGCAGCGAGACGAGAAATGTGGGGAGCGATGACACTTACAGTACACGGGACGCATTAATGGGGCGGCTAAATTATGCATTCAAGGATCGGTATATGGCGACGATAGCGCTTCGAAGGGATGGTTTCTCGGCCTTTGGCATGACCAATCCGCGTGCCTATTTTCCTACGGCGGCGTTGGGCTGGGTGTTTACCGACGAGCGGTTCTTCAACAGTGATTTTTTGACTTATGGGAAAATGCGTTTGTCGTGGGGAGAGAATGGGAACTCCGCAATCGGTATTTACGATGCCTTATCGCCAATCGGCATGAGCCAGTACCTGTATTATTCGCTCAGCACGGGAAGCCCATATGAAGTCAACCGGATGTATGTGACACGGATGGCCAATTATGGGTTGAAATGGGAGCGTACGCAGCAATTGAACTTCGGCTTCGATTTTTCCCTCAAAGAAGGGATAATAGACGGGTCCGTAGATCTATATCGGTCTACGACGTTGGATCTCTTGGTTGATCGTAGCTTGCCCTTGATTAATAGCTATGCAAGCGTAACGGATAATCTAGGGAAGATCGAGAATCGAGGGATTGAATTTATGTTGAATGCGGCGATCATGAAACGCCCCAATTTTGTATGGAATGGCAGTTTCAATTTCACGCTCAACCGGAACAAAATCGTCAGCCTCTACGGCAACATGGAAGACATACTAGACGATCAGGGCAATGTTGTCGGTCAACGGGAGTCCGATGACATCCCCAACCGGTGGTTTATAGGTAAAGCGATCGACGTAATATGGGCACCACGGGTATTGGGTGTCTGGCAGCAGGGCGAAGAGTCCCAGGCCGCCGAATATGGGCAATTCCCCGGTGATTTCAAGCTTAAAGACGTGGACGAGAATGGTGTGATTAATCAAGCGGATTACGAGTTCCAAGGCAACAGGGAACCGCAATACCGGTGGAACCTCCGACAGGAATTTATCCTTTTTAGTGACTTTTCGCTAGCATTCAACCTATATGCGCAGTTGGGCTACAAGGCGTCGTTTAACCACGCCAAGAACAGCGATGGCTTCCCCGAGCGGCAAAATGCTTATGTGACCGAATATTGGACGCCGGAAAATCCCACTAATCGGTACAGTAGGCTTTACGCATTGACCGGCGGCGTACCATTTGACATTTACCGAAACAAATCGTTCATTCGCCTTGATCGGGTCAGTTTGGCATATACCGTCCCGCAACAAGTCCTTAACAACATCAACCTCAAAAACCTGAAGCTTTTTTTCAATATTCAGAACGTCGGTTTCTGGGCACCTGATTGGGAAATGACCGACCCACAAGCGCAGGGCTTGTATCCGAGGAATTATACGTTTGGCATCAACCTTTCGCTGTAAACGATAAACGATAAATGATAAACGATATGAAAACGAGATATCCATATCAGCAAGCCAAGGGAGTCGTGTTGGGCGCACTGGCTTTCGTCCTTTTGACTATCCCATCCGGTTGCAATGAGGAATTTTTAACGCCTAAACCGTTGTCTATTTATACCCCGGAGAATGCGATGACAACGGTTGCCAGCCTTTATAACGGACTAGCGGCCTGCGATATTCAGACCCGTGAGGAGATGTACGGCGATACTCCGCCATATCTCACCGAGCTGATGTTTTCGGATGTTACCGTAGAAGGCATGAATGATAACCCGGGCACTAACCAGAATGCAACGTTGATGGTTACCCCAACGGCTAATTTGGATAACGGCAACGGCAACCGTATTTTATGGCACCTGGAAAATGCCTACCGGGGGTTAAGAAATGCCCATGTGGTAATCAACGCGGTAAATAATTTTCAGATGGATGAAGCCGAACAGAATGCCATTCTTGGCATGGCCTATTTCCATCGCGCGATGCGTTATTACCGGCTCACCCATCAATTTGGAGATGTGCCTTACGTGGGTAAACAAATTGTCAGACCGAGGTTGGATTTCTATACCACCACTCGGGAAGCCATTCTGCGGCAAATGAAGGAAGATTTGGAATTTGCAGTACAGTGGGTGCCGGACAATGTGGATAGGGGTAGGCCCACGAAAGGTGCTTGCGGACATTTATTAACGAAGATTAACCTAGCTTTAGGCGAGTTTGACGATGCCATTGCATCGGCTAGCGCGGTCATTAATAGCGGTGTGTATGCGTTGATGCGCGAACCTTTCGGCGTCGTTCCTAAAGAGGAAGGTAATTTTTTTTCAAGCCGGGGCATCGTAAGGGATGACGTCATAGCGCGGTTGCATTGGTTTGCCAACAAACACATCCCCGCAAACAAAGAAGTGCTGTATATGGTCAACTCGGAGGAAACCCTGCCCAGTTCCCGTGCCAATTTGCAGATCATGCGGCAGGCTCTTCCGTTTTGGAGTAAAACCGCGGCTAAGCAGATCTATACCCCCGACGGACTGTCGGGGACATCAGACCAAGCCGGACGCGAGATTGATTTGGTGCGGTCGTTTGGCCGTGGCATTGGACGCACCCCACCTACAGTTTATCACGAGCATGAAATATGGGACGATCCGAATGATTTACGCCACAAACAATACAATTGGATGCGTATGGAAGATCTCGTATACAATCACCCCGACCTGAAGGGGGTTAGTCCCTATTACGGCGAGCCTTTGCAGTTGCGGGATGACGACGGCAAGGTACTGACAGCCGATACCATCGGGAATTGGTATGGGTGGCCCCATTACAAACTGTACACGCCAGATCCACGGACCGTGCAGCCCCGTGGTGGCGCTGGCGACTGGTATATTTTCCGGTTGGCTGAAACGCATCTATTACGGGCGGAAGCTTACTGGTGGAATGGCCAGCCAGCCGAAGCCATGGCGGATATCAACGAGGTAAGGACTCGGGCAAACTGCGCGCCCTATGCCGATGCCAGCCAAATCGATATCGGTTCCGTACTATCGGAGCGGGCACGCGAACTTTATTGGGAGGAGCCAAGGCGGACCGAACTTACCCGTATTGCTTTCATTTTTGCACAAACCGGCAAGCCGTTCAACGGCAAAACGTATTCGATGGCTACGTTTGGGATGACTAATTTTTATTACGACTGGGTCATGGAAAAGAATAACTTTTTCCGCGATAAAGTAGTCGCATATAATGGACAGACGTATGAAATACAACCTTACCATGTGTTATGGCCGATCCCGCAGTCAATGATCGATGCAAATACGTTAGGTGTTATCAATCAGAATTTCGGTTATGACGGCTATGAGAATAATGTTCCACCATTGACTGAAATTCCAGAAGAGGAACGGTAAAAACACATTATTTGCGTCCATCTAACCAATCCTGAAGTGAAAACGTTTCTTTCAGTCGGTACCCTTTGTCGGTAAGTTGGATGGTGCAGCATTCGTTAATTGGATCGTGCTCTAAAAATAATGCATAGCCGTTGTCTATGGATTCCTGCCAATAATTTTTGCGTTCTTGCATGGTAATGAGCGGCTGTACGTCATAGCTCATCACGTAGGGGAGGGGGATATGGCCGGCAGAGGGCAAGAGGTCGGCCATATACAGCAGTGTCCGTCCGTTATAGTTGATCTGCGGTAGCATCATGGCATCTGTGTGGCCGTAGGCGAAACGGACGGTGATATTGTCGGAAAACCGGACCCCATCCTCTACGTCGATGTATCGCAATTGTCCACTTTCGTAGAGCGGTATAATGTTTTCCTGCAGAAATGAAGGCTTTTCGCGGTGGTTGGGGAACAATGCCCAGTCCCAGTGCCGCTTATTGCTCCAATAGGTTGCGTTCTTGAATGTTGGTACTAAGCGGTTTGCTTCGCGCATAATGGCACCTCCAACATGGTCGAAATGAAGGTGCGTAAGGAAAACGTCGGTGATATCATCCCGATGAAAACCGTGCTTGGCCAGTGATCCATCCAGGGTGTCGTCACCATGACGGTAATAGTGGCTGAAAAATTTCTCGCTTTGTTTGTTGCCTAATCCGGTGTCAATCAACGTAAGCCGCTCATTTTCTTTGATAAGCAATAGTCGGGCCGCCCAGGTACACATGTTGCGGTCATCGGACGGATTGGTGTGCTGCCAAATTGACTTAGGTACGACGCCGAACATGGCACCGCCGTCAAGTTTAAATAATCCGGTATCAATAGGGTACAATTCCATACGTAGTATATTGCCGTTACTGGTCAACCGCTAAAGATAAAAAATACCTGCCAAATATCGCGATCGATACATAAAAAGACGTCCTGCCTAGAAAGCTTTGCCTAATATAGGGTCGTCATTTTTTGTGAAAATAGGCTAAAACGATAAACACATTTGATTAATAGTGATTTAACTTAGTGTATTTAATACAAAAAGCTGATTATCAATAAATTTTGATTCATTTTGTAATTTTTTAATCTATACCTTTGTCGCATTAATTCATGAAAATACTCAATTATTTGCTATGAATGCTTTAAAAAGAGCTGTTCCAAAGTTGGATTATCTTTTCATTACGAATAATGAAAAGGTACACTATCAACAGTGTGTTGCGGAATTGATTGAATGTGCGGTTGTGAATGGTGAAGGAAACCTATCCGAATCGGGCGCGTTGGCTGCCGACACGGGCTATTTTACCGGTCGGACACCCTACGATCGTTTTATCGTTGCGGATGCGCAGACGGAAGATACCGTATGGTGGGGTGATGTAAATCAGCCCATATCCACGGCGTCGTTCGAACACCTGTTTAAAGCCGTCGGCACGTACTTGAGCGGCAGGGATATCTTCGTGCGCGACGCTATTGCGGGCGCAGACGCCACGTATAGCATCAATATTCGAGCCGTGACGGAAACTGCTTATCAGAGTGTATTCGTCAACAACTTGTTTGTCCGGCCGGTATGCCCAGACCCAACGGAACGGCCGGAATGGTCCGTCCTCGCAGCGCCTGGTTACACCTGCGCCGACCCCCAGCGGTATGGATTGCATCACGCCAATTTTGTAATCATTAATTTCACAACGAAAGTGGTACTCATTGCGGGAACGGGTTATACAGGCGAAATTAAAAAGAGTATCTTCTCCGTGATGAACTTTATACTGCCGCTGCAAAAGCAGGTGCTACCCATGCATTGCGCGGCTAATACGGACACCCGAGGGCATACCGCGTTGTTTTTCGGACTTTCAGGTACCGGCAAGACAACGTTATCTGCCGATAGAAGCCGAATGTTGGTAGGCGACGACGAACATGGGTGGAGCGATAATGGTATTTTTAATTTTGAAGGTGGCTGTTATGCTAAATGCGTCGGGCTGGACGAGAGCAAAGAACCCGAAATCTTCAACGCTGTACGTTTTGGTGCTCTTCTAGAGAACATCCGGTATGTTCCGGGCACACGCTCACCCAATTACGATGATGTTTCCAGGACAGAAAACACCCGGGTGGCGTACCCGATAAACCATGTTATGGGAAGCGTAACACTCGGTCAAACATCATCGCCGAAAGATATTTTCTTCCTTACAGCTGATGCTTTCGGTGTGTTGCCGCCGGTTTCATTGCTGTCTACGACGCAGGCCATGTACCACTTCATGTCAGGCTATACTGCCAAGGTTGCTGGGACCGAAGAGGGCGTCAGGGAGCCCAAAGCGGTATTCTCTGCCTGTTTTGGCGAGGCTTTCCTTCCGTTGCACCCTGCGCAGTATGCGGAGCTGCTGCGGCAACGTTTGGAAGGCAGCGACATCAATGTATGGTTGGTCAATACGGGTTGGATTGCCGGTCCGTACGGTATAGGGCGGCGGATTAAGCTGGCGTATACGCGATCCATGATTAAGGCTGCATTAACGGGCGTGCTGAAGGAAGCGTCGTTCCAGTCGCATCCGGTGTTCGGACTCCGCTATCCGACCAGCTGCCCCGATGTGCCCGACGCGGTGCTTGACCCCGTGCAATTGTGGGCTGATGAAAACGCCTATTATGCGAAGGCCAACCAGCTGGCGAGACGCTTTATCGATAATTTCAAGCGGTACGGCAAAGAGGTAAGCAAAGATGTGCTGGATGCCTCACCAACAGTGATGGAATCGAACACCACAGTTTGATTGTTCTTTAATAAATCGCACGGAAGCCCCTCAGAATGAAAATTTCAGGGGCTTTCTTCATGACTACTAACAAATGGTAAATAGCGCAAACGATTGTTTGGCGAAATGATATGGTTATTCGTATGCTAATTTGCATATTGCACGTCAGTTAATAGAAGACACTGGTTTCCTTTTTTTATGAATGATTTTAATCCAGGACAACTTGCCTTGCTAGCAAGTCAATTTGATATCGAAGGCATGGTGTTGGACGTATCAGCATTTGGATCGGGACATATCAACGACACCTTTAAGGTGGTGACCGACATGCCGACGGCGACGCGTTATTTGCTCCAACGGGTGAATCATCATGTTTTCAAAGATGTAGAAGCGGTTATGGGCAATATCCAGCGGGTAACAGATCACTTGAAAACGCGCTACGCTGCCGAATCTGCAGGGGGCAACCACCCTGATCGCCGGGTATTGACGTTGATACCGACCACAGCTAACGAACCGTACCATCGGGACGAACAACATAATTTCTGGCGGATGTTTGTATTGTTGGATGAAACACGGAGCTATGATATCGTGGAGAGTCCCCAGCAGGCGCGAGAGGGCGGCCGGGCATTCGGACAGTTCCAGCGGATGTTAGCTGATCTGGATGTTGGGCTTATCCATGAGGTTTTACCTGATTTTCATCATATTGGGAACCGATTGGTGCAGTTAAACCGTGCTGTGGTAGCTGATAGCGCCGACCGCGTTAAGCTGGTACGGCCGGAACTGGCGTTTATTGACGCACGGAAACAACGTATGCATGCCATCCTGGATTTGGCGGGCCAGGGTCGATTGCCCGTACGGATTACGCACAACGATACGAAATTCAATAACGTGTTACTGGATGCTAATGACCGCGCACAGTGTGTGATCGATTTGGATACGGTAATGCCGGGATATGTGGCTTACGATTTTGGCGACGCGATACGGACCATTATCAACCGAGCGGCCGAAGATGAGGCCGATCTGGAAAAGGTATCCCTGAATATCCCGCTGTTTGAGGCATATACCGAAGGATACTTCGAGGAAGCACACCATTTCCTGACGGTGGACGAGATCGCTTCGTTGATGGAAGGGGTGCTGTTATTTCCATATATGCAAGCGGTGCGTTTCCTTACCGATTTTTTAGAAGGCGATCACTATTACAAGGTGTACCGTGCCGACCATAATTTGCAACGGACCCGTGCGCAGCTCAAGCTGGTGGACGAGCTTGAGGCCCACGAACAGGCGTTACGTGCAATCGTGACACGCGTATCTGGTAAATACCGGTGAAAACGAAAATATAAGCAAAACTGTTGTGAATGAATAGGATAAATATTCCGTTTTTGGAAGGTGTCAGTCGGCATACACCGGTTGAAGAACTGTTGGCGAACCTGGCTCCTCTGCCGGCCACCGGTCTGGTGGAAGTACCCTGGAAAGCTTTCCCCTATTGCCCTTCGGTCCATTTCAAGATCGCCCATACCGCCGTTGGTATCTTGCTGCTGTTCGAGGTGCAGGAAAAACATGTGAAGGCGGTTTACCACCAAACGAACGACCCCGTATATAAAGACAGTTGTGTGGAATTCTTCCTTTCATTTGATGGATCAAATTATTACAACTTGGAATTTAATTGCATCGGCACTGGATTGATCGGCTATGGCCCCGCGGAAAAGGCCCGTCGAAAGCGGTTGCCTCCGGAGATAATTGAGCTGGTGCAAACATATAGTAGTATCGCGGCTGAGGCCTCGGACAACGGCGATACTGCGTGGCGTTTGCTGCTTCACGTCCCGCTGGCCGTATTTTATGCGCATACGATGGGGTCGATGGCCAGCAAGCATTGTACCGGCAATTTTTATAAGTGCGGTGACGACCTGCCTGAACCGCATTATGTGGCGTGGAACCCCATCGATCACCCGACACCCAATTTCCACTTACCTCAACATTTCGGTGAGTTGGCATTCGATTAAATGTGGGGTGATAAAATAGCTGAGCAGTATTGTTGGAATTTAATTTCTAATCACCTATCTTTGCACGCTCAATTAGGAATATAGT
>CAZTJY010000113.1:0-12974 GCA_964613725.1 uncultured Parapedobacter sp.
ATGGTATTTCAGGCGCCAGGTTCAAAATGTATTTATACCGGTCCGTACGCAGCATACGCATCGGGGCCCGGTTCATCAAGCGATCTCCCGTATGTGATGCAAAAACCGACTCGCGATGGTTAGCATCGGGGTTCTTTAGTACTTTTAGAAAACTTGCACCGTCTATGTTTGTGGGGTTCGTGCCGTTGGCAATCGCTACCATAGTCGGCATGATATCCACGTGGGATACGAGCGCGGAAGTACGCACCCCACCCTTGATTTGCCCCGGCCAACGCACCATCAATGGCACCCGGATACCATAATCGTACAGGCCCCATTTGCCGAATGCCCACTGCGGCCCTTGGTCTGCTGTAAACAGCAGTATCGATTGGCTTGCCATACCATGGGCATCCAACATGCCCATCAGTTTGCCAAGATTGGCATCCATCTTCGTTATATCGGTGTAATACCTTGCCCTCGCGCGCCGCGTATCGTCGGTATCGATATGAATCGGCGGGATATCTACCTCATCCGTACGGTACGCCGGCGTTTCAGGCCACACCACATGGGGGCTATGGTCTGCGACAATCAGTACAAATGGCTTGCCCGCCTGCTGTTGTCCCAACCACTTGTCTACCGGCGCCAGGTTCAGGTCGTAGTTTAACCCCGGCTTGTCCTCATGTCCCGGTTCGGGCACGTTGGTGCCCGCGATGCGTTCGAAAGGGAATACATCTTCTGGGCCAACATGGAGCTTGCCGGCTATCGCTACGCGATAGCCAAGTGCCGTGAGCTCTTGTACCATAGAACTTATCCCCTCCTTGACCCCGGAATGGTTTCCATGCGCGCCATGCTTCATGGGATACATGGCGGTGAACAGCGAGCTCCTTGAAGGCCCGCAAGTGGGCGAGGCAGCAAAAGCATGCTCAAATACCATCGATTCGCCGCTCAGTTTATCGAGATTGGGTGTACGGACTACGTTGTTTCCATACGGACCGATGTCCGTTGTCCCCAAATCGTCGGCAACAAACAAAACCATGTTTGGAAGCGCTGGCTTTTCTTGTGCGTAAGCGATTGTTAGCCAGCAGCTGACCATCGCAAAGAATGTGACTTTTTTTAACATATGATTACCTTTTTAACGGACATATAGCCCAAAATCGGCCGATGAAGGTCCCCGCACTTCACTGACTTCCATGAGCAATGTGTTTTTTCCTTCAACGAGGAAATCCCGGTAAGCACTCAGGTTAATTTCATCGTAATGACGCCGGGTATTGACAAACTTGTTGACGACTTCCCGGCCGTTCAGCAAGATACGGACGTCGGCATTCGCAAAAACCCGTAGCTGGAGGTGTTCGCAATGTTTATCCAGCGTAAATTCACGGTACAATACACCTTCCTGACCTTTTTTGAACTTGACGGGCCCACGTTCCACCGAAAAACTTCCGGCATCGGGTTCCGCCAGTTGCTCGTCAGTTAGCTTCTCTCGCGACACATGTAGCTCCTGTGGCTCCAATTCACTGTCGTTGACCGCCACCTGCCACGCTTGGGGCTGCCTATACAACGGCTCGTGCAATATCCGCATCATTTGGGGGTTCACCTTTACCCGTTTGCGGTCGTACGTAATCAATCCGTTGACCTCACCCTCCACATCGGTAGTCTGCGTATAAACCGCAGCAGCCAGTCCGCGCCCAATCATTGGTTGCAAGTTGTGTAAAAGGTCTACGTATTCTTTAATCAGCTCCCCTTCGCTATAATACGTGCGGTAGCCCCAGTTACGCATACCCGGATTCCAAAGGTGGTCTTCCAACGGCCACCCCAAACCGCCGAACTCGCCCAAGACAATAATCCGGCCCGGATTGTCTGCCGCGGGCTCCATACCCGGCCCCGGGTATTGATGTGCATCGTTCATGTGACCAACCTGCCGGTCGGTCCAGCCACTTACCCCGTTTACAATCCGGGTAGGGTCATAGTCCATTGTCCATTCCACCACCCGTTTGGTATCGTACTGTCCCCATCCTTCATTAAATGGCACCCAAACCACGATGGATGGGAAGAACCGCAAATGATCGATCGTCGCCTTCCATTCGCTTTCGAACTGAGCAGCAGACGCAGCGGGCCGTTCCCAATCTGTTTCTGCGGTCGCCTTAACATGTTGCACGTTTGCCTCGGCGGTCGCAAACCCGGTAACCATATCCTGCCACACCAATAGCCCGAGTGAGTCGGCGTAGTAGTAATACCGCGAAGGCTCAACTTTGATGTGCTTGCGAAGCATATTGAAGCCCATTGATTTCAGTACTTCCATATCGTACAACATCGCCTCTTCAGACGGCGGCGTGAGCAGTCCGCCAGGCCACCAACCCTGATCGAGCGGACCGTACTGGAACAACGGCTCGTTATTAAGCAGCAACCGCTCGTAGCCAAGGTGGTCTTTACCCTTCGAGATTTTACGCATGGCAAAGTAACTGTCTACTCGATCCAATACGCGGTCACCTTTAACGATACGGACATCCAATTGATAGCGATGCGGGTCTGCGGGCGACCAGAGGCGGGCATCTGGAATATCCAGCGAAACGGGCTGATTGGGCGCTGTGGTGACTTCCGCAATGGTTTTCCCCCCATCAAGTACCTTTACCTGTAGTTTTTCTTTACCCGTAACGCCATTGACGGTATTTTTCAATACAACAATGCCCTTATCTATGTCCGGCTCGGGAACAAGATCCGCGATGTATGCCTTATCGACAGGCTCCAACCATACCGATTGCCAAATACCGGTAACCGGCGTGTACCAAATACCCTTGGGGTCGAGCACCTGTTTCCCCCTCGGCTGTGTTCCTGTATCGGTTGGGTCCCATACCGATACGACCAGTTCCTGTTCGTCTTTTTTTACGAACTTACTGATATCGAAATGAAACGGCACGCTTCCGCCACGGTGCTTGCCCAGCTTTTTCCCATTTAGCCAAACTTCCGCCTCCCAATCCACGGCATCGAAATGCAATAATACCGATTTGCCTTTCCAATCGCCCGGTACCTGAAACGTGCGACGGTACCAAATCCGTTCGTCGGGCGTGACGGATCGTTGTACACCGGACAAGGCGGATTCGACGGCGAACGGCACCAAAATCTTTCCATCAAAATTTTCAGGCTCGGTCGCTGCACGCTGCTCGATGGCGTAATCCCACAAACCATTGAGCGATGCCCATTGCTCACGTTTCATCTGTGGACGGGGATATTCGCGCCAAGCATTCTCCGGCGTCACCTGTTCGCCCCACTCCGTCATCATGTTTGCCGGATTCAGTTTCGTGTCCTGCGCCATTGCGGCACTACCCATAAACAGGCCAGTCACGGCCAGCCACATCACATTCTTGTTCTTAAACATTTGTTGGTCCTTCTACTTTTTGCTTATTCAGTTTGTCAGTTTGGCCTTCAACAGGGCCATATACTCCCTAGGGGAGTGTTTGAAATATTTTTGGAAATTCTGGCCAAAAACAGATTGCGAATTATACCCCACCTTGGTAGCCACCTGAAAGATTTTCAGGTCATTTTCCGCGATGAGTTCTGCTGCCTTTCTCACCCGTACCTGATCGACAAGCTCTTTTGGCGAAAGATTGGTCACTGCTTTTACCCGCCGATAAAAAGTAGGCCTGCTCATGCCCATATAATCAGCCAAAAGATCGATATTGAGATTGGTATCGCGAATATGATCGTGTATATGCTTGTAAAGTTTATCGAGAAATTGTTCGTCAGATTTCGATTGCACCGGTAAATGCAAATGGTCAAACGGGGCATTGGCCGCATGTTCCCGAATCTTATTTCGATTCTTCAACAGGTTGGATACCTGGACGAGCAGGAGTTCGGGGGAAAACGGCTTTCCGATGTAGGCGTCTGCACCGATTTCCAATCCTTCGATTTTCGACCGGAACGAGTTTTTAGCCGTGAGCATAATAATGGGTATGTGACAGTAATCGACATTCTTCTTCAATAAATCACAGAGCGCAAAACCATCCATCCCGGGCATCATCACATCACTGATGATTAAATGAATGACTTCGGTTTGCAGCACCTGCAATGCTTCTGTGGCATTCAGGGCCGTCCGCACCTCGTACGTTTCTGCCAGAATCTCGTTGAGAAAATTCAGTATATCCTCTTGGTCATCAATGATGAGCAACGTTTCTTTCATCTTTCAACTCCGTTTGTTGGTTAAACTTATCAGCCCCTTGGGATATGGGAATCGTTAGGACAAAGATATTCAGCCCGGTTTCATCGGCCAATGCCTCCAACGAGCCGCCATGCAAGCCGGCGAGTGAGCGTGCCAAAGAAAGTCCGATACCCGTTCCCTGCACGTCCTTTTGATTAGGAACCCGGAAAAACGGCTCAAATATCTTTTCCCTATACTCCGCCGGAATGAGCTCGCCATCGTTTGCTATTGTCAACTTAAATTGCTGGGTATCGGTGTCCGCTTCCCATTCAATGGAGACGTAACGGTCGGCATACTTCACGGCATTCGCCAATAAATTGCTGACAATCTTCACAAACGCCTCGCGGTCAACCGCGGCTGTCAACGGCATCGATGGTTCAAAAACCCGGATGGCAATACCCCGTTTTTCGGCAGCAGGTTTAAAATCCGATGTCAGTTCGTGTATCAGCCGATTGATGTCGGCATGGACATATTGAAGCGCGACCTGGCTGGATTCCGCTTTCCGGAAGTCGAGCAATTGGGTGGTCAATGCAACCAACCTATCGGTGTAGCTTTTTACCAATTTAAGGTTCCGCCTTACGGTCGTCGCATCCGTTGCCCTTTCGTATGCCCATTCCACGGGTCCTTTTATCAAGGTAAGCGGGGTCCGTATCTCGTGGGCGATGTTGGTGAAAAATTCAATCTTGGCATGGTACACCTCTTTTTCCTTTTCCAGTTCAAAAAGCTTCAGCCGCCGTCCATTTCGCCGCCTTATATTGCGATGGTAATAACGTACAAGGAGGGCAACGAGCAAAATAAACAATAGCACGTAAAAGACATGCGCTGGCCAGCTCTTCCATAAGGGTGGTAACACACGGATGACCAACGTTGTGGTTGGGGTTTTCCAATAACCCACGTTGCTCTCCGCTTGCACAACGAACCGGTAAGTCCCGGCTGGCAAACCGGTATAATACGCTTTCCGATTGGTTGTCAGGTGTGTCCATTTATCGTCAAAACCTTCCATCCGGTAGGTGTACCGGATCGCGGAAGATGCCGAGAAGTCTAGGGCGGCAAATTCAATTTCAAACGTCGACTGGTTGTACTTCAGCGATATGGAATCGGTAAACAGCATTGATTTGCGCAGGATAGCCGTACTGTCTCCCGGCACAATTTTCGTATTGCCGATTTGCAGCCCGGTAATATGGAGCGGCGGCGGCGCCTGGTTCTTGACGAGGTGTTCCGGCGTGAACGCAATCATCCCGTTTACGGTACCGAAATACATCTTCCCATCCGGAGCTTTGTAAGCCGAGTTGTAATTGAACTGATCGGTAGTCAGGCCATTTGCTCGGGTGTACACCAAAACGTCTTCGGTATCCGGGTTAAAGCAAATCAGCCCTTTGAGGCTGCTTATCCACAACATGCCGTTGTTGTCTTCTAGAATACGGTACGTATAATCCGTGGGCAGGCCGTCGGCCTTGGTATACCGGCGGAAATCCGTTCTGCTGCTATCCAAGCGGATCAGACCGCCCCCATCTGAGGTGAACCATAACGTATGGTCGTCATCTTCGTAAATGCCCTGAATGGTATGGAACCGTCGGTCTGCCGTGTCCGTACTAAAATTGATATTACCGTGTTCACCCGTCTTCGGATTGAAAAAAAACGTGCCTGACGAAAGGCTTCCGGTCCAAATGGTCCCGGTATGATCTTCGAAAATCGTATAGACGTATGAGTCTTCCCTGATTTCCTTTACCTGGCGCAGTGTTCGTGCTACCGGATCGAACCGATGCAACCCTGCACCGGTGGTCCCCACCAGGATCTGACCGTCGGCAGTTTTATAAATAGACATCACGAAATTACTGGAAAACAATTTGTTATCAGTTCGTATAAGCGGGTAACGATCCAAAACCTTGCCACTGGCAATATCCATCACTTCGAATCCGTGCACGAAAGGGCCAATGTACAAACGGCCTGCGTTTGCCAGTAAGCCGTGGATATTCGGATAAGAAAACCCGGTATTGGGGTCGGTGAAGGCCAAATGATTAAATGTACCATTCGTTGGGTTAAATTTGGTGATGCCCGCATCTTCGGTTCCAATCCAGATGTTGCCTTCATCGTCACCATATATCTCGCGGACCGCATTCCCTGAAATCGACGGCCTGTCAGTAATCGGGTAATATTTCTCGAAGCTACTGTTTTCACGCGAATAGTAGTTGATTCCGCCGAAAAATGCACCAACCCAAACACCATCCCGATTATCTACATAAACCGTATACAACGCATTGTCATTGAGCGAATAAGGATCGCCGCGGACCTTATCGACGGATAGTAGCCGATCGTTTTGGTAGTCGTAGATGAAAAGACCGGATTCGGTCGCGATGTAACACTTTTTTGTCGTTTCAACCACTTGGATGTCTCGCACATACACATCAGCACCTTTGCGATTGGTTGTCAGCAGCGGCGACCATTTGCCGGTATGCTGGTTAACCCGATAGAGCCCGCGGGTCGTGCCGGCGATCAGCCAGTCGCCCACAATGGCCAAGCGCGTAATCAATCCATGATTTACCCGTTCCTTTTCCGGTTGCGCCAGCAACGTCGCACTGCCTATTCCGGCTGTACCAGCGGTTACCTTTTTTACTTCACCCCGATGGGTACCTATCCAAACATCTCCAGCGTCGCTGATGTCTATGGCCGACGCATTTAACTTGAACGGAATTGCCTCCGGGGCACCCGGTTCATAGATATACAATTGTCCCCCGGCAATAAACCAGACATGATTGGCCGGGTCGATCTTGATTTCGGTAATTCGCTTGCCTGTCACACCGATTACTTCTTCACATTCCTCGCTTTGCGGCGACAAATGGAAAAGTCCCACACGCGTGCCCACCCAAATCGTCCCGCTATGATCTTCGCGCAAACTCACCACATAATTTGCCCCCGCTTTTTGCGGATTAAGCGGTATGTTCTTGAAGCTGTTTCCATCAAAGCGATCCAACCCTCCCTTGGTACCTATCCAGATAAAGCCCAGACGATCTTGGATAATACGATTAACCGTATTATGAGACAGCCCGTTATCCGCCTGGTAATGCCGGAAGTAATGTGGCTGTCCTTTGAGTGAAAGCACAAAAAAAACCAGCAAGAAGAAGGATACGCCGCGCTTGGTCATGCCAAACAAATATAAGTATTACCGTGGCACTTCCCATACCGGAGAATAGATATACTCCGGATGGCCTACCGCCTTCACGCCAATACGTGCAAACAAGTATGGTTCCGAAGCAAGCTGCGTATGATCAAGCGATTGGGTAAGCACGATTTGCTCATCCAAATCGACCTGGGCAGCCGGCTTCCGGCTCTCCGTGAGCCGGTACATATGGTCTAACAACGACCGCTTACCTACAAGCAATACAACTGCTTCCAATTGGCGTTCCACATGCTTGGCAACGCGGCAGGAAGCCGTTAACACACCGTTTTCTGTCGAAAATTCGACATCCGCAACGGAAAAGAACGGCGTAACCGGCACATCCACCGTTGTGGCACCACGCACCTCGATTTCCATGGTATCCGGCACGTGTGTCCACGGGCCGTTGCCGGCAATCCGTACAAGTTGATAGGAGCCATCAAATAGCATCGAAGAGAAGCTACCGTCTTGCTTTACCTGTATTGGAATGGCATTATTATTTTCGTAGCTTGGTTGGAAAAGCTGCAATACATTCATACCCTGCCGGATCTCGACAGGTTGACCGTTGTATACCAACCTGCCGGTGAGTGGCGAGGAAGGCGGGTCGTAGTTATCCAACTCGCAGCTGGCAAGCAAAACAACAGGAATGATCAGTAAGCGATATAACATTTTTCGGTTCATCGTGGTATGGTTTAATGAAATGGATTTCTAACAAGCAACGGATTCCCGTTCAACGCATTTTGCGGTATCGTTGAATAATAATTTCCTAGCCGGAAAAAGCGGGGTTGTGTAAACCGTGGTGCTACGCGTTTCTCGAAAACATATTTATTGTGCTTATCTGGGTCACCGGGGCGTACTACGCGATAGGGCCACAGGGCATAGACCAACGTATTGGGCGATTGACGATTACCGTCGAACACCTCATGTGCGATGCGCCACCGCTTTAGGTCCCAGAAACGCTGCTCTTCAAACGCGAGTTCCACACGGAATTCCTCCCTTATCTTTTCGATGGTCAACGCCGTCAGGCTATTTGCGCCAAACCCGGCCCGCTCGCGCAGACGGTTGATGTAAGAGAGGGCCTGCGCCTCATTCCCAAGTTCAAATGCCGCCTCAGCAGCGTTGAGGTATATTCCACCTAATCGATACCGTATCCACCAAACATCGCTCCCCTGCCCCTGCTGCGCGGAACCGACCCGGGAGTCTACGTATTTGCGGAGATAGAAGCCTGAGTTGGTCACGTTTGCTGCATTAGGCAACGGCCCGTCCGGCCCTACCATCAGTCCGCCATCTCCGAATCTACGGCCCAACTCTGCATGTGTATGCGTGATATACTTGCCCGAAGCCGCATCCCATTCCATCACCCCTGCCTGGATTTCGATGCGCTGCCCGCGGAAGGTCGATCCGGGCGTGATGACCGTACCGGCCATTCGCGCGTCCTTACCCGCGAAAATCGCTTCCGGCTGATCGTAGTAGATATAATCCGAATTGTCAAGCGTTCGCGTAGCCAGCGCTCCGGGACGGCCATCCAGATAATCGAACGCTTCGACGATATTGAGCGACGGCGTAACGCCTGCCGAACCACCGGCGCTTTCGCGCAGCGAACGTGGAATATTCTCGAACGTAAAATTATGGTACTTACCTTCGAGCGTGTAGTCAAAAGCCCAAATTACTTCCGGATTGTTGTTTTTATTGGTGAACAGTTCGTAAAAATTCTGGGCCAGGTCGGGATTTTCCTCGTAAAGCGCAAAAGGTCCATCGTTCAAAATTTCCTGAGAAGCGGCGAGTGACTGCTCATAATAGCCATCCGCACGTTCTGCCGGAATGCCCACCTCGCCGTTGGCCGTACGGATGGGGTCTGTCATTAGATTGGTGTACTTCGCAATAGATCCGGCGTAAAGCATCGCCTGCGACTTCAACGCCAGTGCTGTCCACTTATTTGCACGGGTTTTGCTACCTGCTGTTTGCGGCAACTGATCTTTGATTTCATCCAATTCGCTCGAAATAAAATCATAAATGGCCGCTTCGGTGGCCCTGGGCTCACGCATGGTGGGCACACCTTCCGGACCGTCATACTGGTAAGTTTTCAGGATCAGCGGAACACCCCCCATAGCCCGAACCAGCATGAAATAGGTATAGGCCCGGATAAAACGCCCTTCAGCCAGGAGCTGTTCTTTATCGGCCGCATCGATTACCGTTGAAACCGCTATGTTCTCGATGAACATCGTGATGTCGCGAATCAGTCCGTAATCCCAATATTGCTTCATGCTATAGGGATAGTTTACCCGGGTATTACGGCCGTTATTTCCGCCGAGCCCGCCGGACCACATCGCCTCATCGACATCTGTCGGCGATAATAGTCCGCCTTCGAGGCCGCCGGTTGGTTGTAACCTATTATACAAATTGGCCAAAACAGACTGTGCCATTTTCGGGTCGTTCCAGACCTGCTCATCCAGTAAGATTTCGGTGGGTTGTCGGTCTAGCCATTTTTCGCAACCTAAAAGGAGCATAATCAGCACCACGGCACCCATGCTTTTCAATATATTCTTATAACTACACATGACGACTAAAAAGTTAAGTTTACACCTACGTTATACACACGTACCGACGGATAGTCCAACCCGTTGTTTGACTGCGTCTCGGGATCGACGCCCAAATCACGTACATTGTCGATGGAAAATAGATTGAACCCATTTGCGTAAACCCGTACTTTGGAAATTCCTGCCCGTTTGAGGAGTTCGTCGGGCAGATTATACCCCACCTGAACGTCGCGTAGCCTTATGTACGACGTGTTTCTAAACCAGAAACTGGACGCACGGAGGTTACTTTCATTATTCGACTTCTTGAGTGCGGGATAGGTGCCCGGCACCCAGGCGCTCGTCGGATCAAAAATGTCTTCACGGTGCCAGCGGTCGTTGAATAGGTAATCCGGCGAGTTCGCATCATTCTGGAACGGGTTTTTGATTTCAGCGGCCCGTCCGCGACTTTGCATCGCTGCCCCTGAAAAGTTCAAGGTTAAATCGAAGCTTTTATAAACCACACTGGCGTTCAACCCAAAGTTAAGGTAGGGCAGGTTGCCCTCGCTGTACGCATTTGGCCGAACATCCAAACCGTCGATGACCCCATCGTTGTTTTGGTCTTTATAGATGAAATCACCCGGGTTGAGCGTCGTATTATTCTGCCCGTCGATATTTACCGGGTAATTGGCAATCTCCTCCTCGGACTGGAACTGGCCAATGTATTCATAGCTCCAATTTATCCTTGCCCATCTGTTTTCAGACGAGTTCCGGTATTCGTCCCACGAGTTGCCAAACCTTGGCTTGTAAGAATACCAATTCTTCAGCCGGGCTAACGTGGCGTTGGCGCCGATGCTATAGGCAACCTGTCCGCTGTTGTTCGAATAGTTAATGGCACCTTCCATTCCCAGCATTTTGTTTGCATTTAAGTTTTCCTGTGGAAGACCGAACCCGACCTCAGCGGGCAATAACAGATCGTACCGCGAGGCGGGAATCCCCGTGAGGTCACGCCGGAACACTTCAAAGCTACCGTTCCATTTGTTCTGCAACAACGAAAAGTCTACCCCGATATTCGCGATGGTACTCTTCACCCAAGTAAGCGTCGTTACAGGGAGTCCTCTCGAAACAATTCCGGTTATCAACTGATTGTCGAGAAAAGCGTTGCCTGAATTCCAGTTGTAGCCAGACACGTAGGCAAACGGCCCGACACCATTATCCTCGCTGCCTGTTTGGCCATAAGATGCGCGGATCTTCAAACCCGAAACCACCTTGCCTATTCCACTCCGCTGCATAAACGGTTCTTCCGAGAGGCGCCAGCCGCCACTCACGAATGGGAAAAAACCCCACCGATCTCCTTTGGGAAACCGCCACGAACCATCATAGCGGCCGCCCACTTCCAAAAGATACTTATTGTCAAAGCCGTAGTTTGCACGGAAAATAAAGCCCGCACGCGCTTCCTCGATCACCCGGTCATCTACCGCTTGCAATTCATTGAAGCTATTGATCAGATCGATGTAGTTGGTGGCAGGCTGTGAGCGGATAAAAAACAGGTTGTCCAGCCGCTCCTGTGCTTCCATGGCCGCGAGCGCTGTGACGTCGTGCTTACCGAATCGATGTTTATAGTCGAGCTGCAGCCGGTACACATTGTCGGTAATATAGCCATTGCTCCGCGACCGGAAGGGGTTCTGTTGTCCTCCGGTTACCACGTACTCGTCGGCCTGCGCATCGTATGAATAGGTGTCGAACGTTTTTTCGAATATATTTTCGAAAAGGTTGTTGTAGAAAAACGCATACATCCCCTTGGCCTTAAGCCCTTCTACCGGCAAATCGTATTCAACGTCAAAGCTGGTTTGCAAGGTCCGGCGTTCGGTTTTAGTATAGCCGGAGTACTCAAACGTCGCATAATTGCTTGCAAAATTGTTGTTGGTTGCCGGGTAATCGGGATTGCCATTCGCATAAGGTTGTTCGGTGGGGCGGTTGCGGAACTGGCCGAGCAGCGACTGGAAATAGTCATCCCCGCCGGGTAAGCCCAGGAGATCCCTGACTTCCACTTTCCCGTTGATACGAACACCCGCCCGCAACCGTTTGCCGATGCGGGTATCGACATTGGTTTGGAGGTTCATGCGATTGAAATTGTAGCCTTCAAAGACAGCATCTTGGTCAAACCGACTTACGGACACATAGTAACTGGTTTTGTCACCACCGCCGGAAGTATTCAGGTTGATATACGACTGGGGCGCGTTGCTTTTGCGGTAAGATGACCAGTCAAACCCTTCGTACCCCGGTTCCCCACGCTGCCATTTCTCCACCTCTTCTCGCGTCCATGTGGACGCGCCGAATTCATTCATATCGGCCTCTGCATTGGCGCGCACATAATCTGCGGCACTTGCCGGGGTGGGAAAACGGAACAAACCCTGCCAACCGTGGTAGGCATTTACATTAATCCGGTTCTCGCGGTTCAAGCCACCTTTCTTGGTCGTTACCAGCACCACGCCGTTTGACGCGCGCAAGCCATATACCGCAGCCGACGCGTCTTTGAGAATCGAGAGGCTTTCGATGTCTTCACTATTCAAGTTATTAAATTGCTGCGGACCCGATGGAACACCGTCAATGACGTATAGTGGGCCGCCGAGGTTGCGGATTTGCAATCGGGCTTCCGCACCAGGCCGTCCGTCGGGCGCGCGGGACGTAATACCGGGCATTTTACCGACCAGCGCCTGGGAAACGGTAGGTACGGGGCTTTGGGTAAGTTCTTCTGACCCTACCGTAGATACCGCGCCTGTCAGATTGGCCCGGCGCTGTTCGCCATAACCAACGACAACAACCTCTTCCAACGAATGCGACAAGGCCACGAGTTGCGCATTCACCACCGTACGGTTGCCAACTGTTACCTCCAGGGCTTCATAACCTACCGATGTAAATCGGAGCACATCATTCCCTCCGGCCCTGACGGTGTATGTACCCTGGGCATCGGTGAGAACGGGTTGTATCTGGCCCGCCACGGAAACGGTGACACCGGCAATCGGTAATCCCGTAACCGTGGATACTATCCCAGTAACGAGGCTATCTTGCTGCAACCCCTGCAACGATAAATGAGCTGATGGCTCGGCATTACTGTGTGCAATACACAAACAGC
>CAZTJY010000114.1:0-12896 GCA_964613725.1 uncultured Parapedobacter sp.
GGTCCGGTGCCTATTGGAAGCAAAGTATCCGCCTTTGCACAACGTGACCTGTCAAATTACGAAACGTATGAAGAAGCCTACCATCGATTGATGATGGACTTGATTGACTTGCAGGTGGTTTCGACCGGGTTAGCCATAAAAGGCTCCAAAGTCAAACGCATTTTTGTAGATGGTGGATTCAGCAAGAACGCCATCTTCATGAATTTGCTGGCCAACGCTTTTCCCGACATGGAGGTCTTTGCTGCTTCCATGGCACAAGCCACTGCTGTGGGTGCCGCTTTGGCAATCCACGCTGCGTGGAATGAACAGCCGTTGCCCAACGACTTGATCGAACTGCGTTTTTACGCAAATTCAAAGAATAACAACGAACAGCAATGAACCCTGAGCTATTGAAATACAATCCCCAATTCCCGTCGGTGCAGGACTTGAAACGGAAAGCGAAGCGGCGTATTCCCAAATTTGCATTCGATTACCTCGAAGGCGGATGTAATGACGAGCTGAATCTTTGGCGCAATGAGGCGGATTTCCGCGACATCCAACTCATTCCCCAGTACCTCAAAAAGCACCATGGGGTCGACATGCGGACGGAGTTATTCGGTCATATATATGATGCTCCGTTTGGCATATCACCCATCGGCCTACAGGGCTTGATGTGGCCTAATGCCCCGGAAATATTGGCCAAGGCTGCGCTGAAGCATAATATACCCTATATCCTGAGTACCGTGTCTACAAGCAGCATTGAACGTATCGCAGAAGTGTCGGAATCGCAGTTTTGGTTCCAATTGTATCACCCCACGGAAAATAGGTTGCGCGATGACATCCTGCGCCGGCTGGAAGATGTGCAATGCCCTGTTTTGGTGGTGTTGGTCGATGTGCCGTCTTTCGGATTGCGTTACCGTGAAATCAAGGCAGGTCTTTCCATGCCGCCAAAGATGACCATCAATAATTTTCTGCAAGCGGCGATACGGCCCGCTTGGACGCTTGAAACCCTTCGTATCGGAATCCCCGAATTTGCCACATTGAAACCCTATATGGAGAAAGGCCTCAACTTGAGTCAACTGGGAAAGTTTATGAATGCTACATTTACCGGTCGGGTCGATGTTGATAAGGTCAAAGCCATCCGCGATATGTGGAAAGGCAAACTGGTCATCAAAGGCGTTGTATGTGATGAAGACATGGAAGCGAGTATTAGACTGGGGGCAGATGGTGTGATTGTATCGAACCACGGCGGTCGACAAATCGATGCAGGCGAATCAACCATAAAGCCGTTGAAAGGGTTGGCTAATCGATACGGAAACCGTATAAAGGTAATGATAGACAGCGGCCTGCGTTCTGGTCCGGATATAGGCCGGTCGTTGGCATACGCGGCCGATTTTACGTTTATGGGTAGGCCATTTATGTATGGCGTAGCCGCCCTGGGCAAGCGCGGCGGTGATCATACGATTGCGATGTTCAAAGCGCAACTGAAACAGGTTATGGAACAGGTGTGTTGCGAAAAGATCGGTGATTTTCCGGGCACATTGGCTGGATAATCGTATATTTTTGCCATTTTTGAGGCTGGATTCACATTCAGCTGATTATGAACATCGTTAAGCTGGCCCGTCATTGGATTGCGCTGTAAACCCGTTCGGGAACGCGGTGATAACACGGCCGGATTGTACTTTAGGTTCCGATTGAACACGGCGTCAATGGCATTGAAGTAGGCGCTTTACCAAGACCGGATGATGGACCACATAACCGAAACCGGAAGCAAAGGGTTATGTAAAAAAAACATTAACGAATAAAGCACTATGGAGAAATTACATCGTAGGGATTTTATAAAGCTATCGGCTACAGCCGGTCTTACTGCCGCGCTATGGGAACCGTTGTTGCAGCGGGCCTTGGCCGTGGAAGCGCATAATGCCACGCGTTCCATAAACGACGTGGAGCACATCGTCATCCTCATGCAGGAGAACCGGTCTTTCGATCATTATTTCGGCTCCATGCGGGGAGTCCGGGGGTTTGGCGACAGGTTTCCGATTCCGTTGGCAAGCGGCCACCGGGCATTCCATCAATCCGACGGAGAAAAAATCGTGCCGCCTTACCGCGCCGATCGTAAGACAACGAACGCGGCATTGATCAACGGTACTCCGCATAATTTTCCCGATACCCAGGCAGCATGGAACCAAGGCAAATACGGATTTTGGCCGTTATTCAAGACACCGTATTCCATGGCCTACTACACCCGTGAAGAAATCCCGTTTCAATACGCGATGGCTGAATATTTCACCATCTGCGATGCCTACTATTGTTCCGTCGCCACCGGCACCGATCCTAACCGTATCGTATTCTGGTCGGGATCGGTATGCGACCCTGAAAAACGTGCCGCCGGTATCAATTGTACGGACGCTGATTCAGAACCGGTCAATCTGCGTTGTTGGATCAAGGGCGAAATGCCCGAGCCCGGTTATACGTACCAGGGAAGCGCTTTCACCTGGCCCACCATCCCCGATGTGCTGCAGGAAGCCGGTATCAGCTGGCGCATCTACCAAGACCCAAATGACAACTGGACGGGAGCGATGCATGGCTGCCTCGCATTTGAGAGCTTCCGTAATGCAAAGCCCGGGTCGCCGATTTACGAAAACGGCATGCGCCATTGGTCGATTGAAGACCTCACTAAAGATGTAAAGAACGGTACGTTGCCGCAGGTGAGTTGGGTACTGCCCTCTCAAAGCAATTCCGAGCATCCCGGAGCACCTTCCAGCCCATACCGGGCAGCCGACTTCACACACGACGTCCTTTCTGCTGTGACGTCCAATCCCGATGTGTGGAGCAAAACCGTCTTTTTTCTTACTTTTGATGAGAACGATGGCCTTTTCGACCACTTACCTGCCCCGGCGGTCCCTTCTTATAACCTCGATAACACGCTTGCTGGCAAATCGACGATCGATGTGGCCGGCATGTATTTCCATGACGATAAGGACGATTTGTCGGATAGCGAAACCAAACGTGTATATATCGATAAACGCGACACCATTTCGGGCAACCTACGGCCCTGGGGAATGGGCCCTCGTGTGCCGATGTACATTTTGTCGCCCTGGAGCAAAGGAGGATGGGTTGACTCGGCGGTTGCCGACCATACTTCGGTAGGTCAATTTATAGAAAAGCGCTTTGGCGTTACGATTCCTGGTATTTCGCCATGGCACCGCGCGGTGAGTAGCGACCTTACTTCAGCTTTTGATTTTGTAACGCCCAACGACCCGAAATTCCCGGCGATGCCGGATACCTCAAGATTTGAAGCCATCGATGCTGCGTCGATGGCACTGCCCACTGCCGCAGCCCCCGAACAGCCAGCGGCACTTTACCAGGAAAAAGGCACCCGTCTATCCCGGGCATTGCCCTATCGCCTGCATTGCAGGCTCAATTATTTGCAAGAGGCCCGGCAGGTGCGGCTTACCTTTGAGAATAGCGGGACCAAAGGCGCCGTATATCATGTGTACGACATGCATCGGTTAGACCAAATACCCCGTCGCTATACCGTAGAAGCGGCCAAGTCGCTGACGGATGAATGGGGTGTGGTGCATAACGGGGCTTACGATTTGGAAGTATATGGGCCCAATGGTTATTTCCGGAAATTCGTTGGAAATATCAATCACAATGAACCGGAGATCGAACTAGATTACGATGACCGCAAAGGCGGTATTTCCATCGGTTTGCGGCACTCATCGGCTGAACCGCTGACAGTTGAACTGGTAGCCAACGCATATACCTATCCGGCTTCCGAAGTGATTTCCGTGCCGGTGGGGCGATTGGCGGAAAAGCAAGTATACCTTGAAAAAAGCAGCGGCTGGTATGATTTCACCGTCCAGGCGGCTGATGGCTTTCTTTGCCGTTTTGCCGGGCGTGTCGAAACGGGTAGACATGGGGTTAGCGATCCGGCTATGGCAGCCGGTCTTTGAGTTACAATCATCGAATAATAAAAGCGTACAGTAATGAAGAAATTACGTAGTTCCGATTGGTTTGGCCGCAAGGGCAAGGACGGTTTCATCTACCGCGCGTGGATGAAGAACCAGGGCATTCCGTGGGACATGTTCCGAGACAAGCCGGTGATTGGCATTTGCAACACGTGGTCGGAGCTGACACCGTGCAACGCGCATTTCCGCGAGCTTGCCGAGTCCGTCCGGCGCGGGGTGCTGGAGGCCGGTGGTTTCCCCGTCGAATTCCCAGTGATGTCGCTGGGCGAAACGCTGATGAAGCCGACGGCGATGCTTTTCCGGAACCTGGCGAGCATGGACGTTGAGGAATCAATCCGAGCGAACCCGTTGGACGGGGTGGTGCTGCTTTGCGGCTGCGACAAAACGACCCCCTCCTTGGTGATGGGCGCATGCAGCGTTGACCTGCCCACGCTGGTTGTTTCGGGGGGTCCGATGCTCACGGGGAAATACCGTGGCCGGAACATTGGCACGAGCGATATCTGGCGGTTTTCGGAGGATGCGCGCCGAGGCATGATGAGCGAGGAGGAGCTGAACTTGGCCGAGGGTGGGTTGTGCCGCAGCCGTGGCCATTGCGCGGTGATGGGGACGGCCTCCTCTATGGCGTGCATGGTGGAGGCTTTGGGTATCACCCTACCGGGGAACGCGGCGATACCGGCCGCAGACGCCAACCGGAAAGTGCTGGCGCAGCTATCGGGCCGCCGCATCGTAGAGATGGTGCGGGAGGGCATGAAGCTGTCGGATATCCTCACGCGGCAGGCTTTTGAGAACGCCATCCGTGTGAATGCGGCGATCGGCGGATCGACGAACTTTGCCATCCACCTGATGGCCATCGCTGGCCGGATGGGCGTGGAGCTGGAGCTGGAGGACTTCGATAGGTTTTCGCGGGAGGTGCCGCTGGTTGCCAACCTGCAGCCCTCGGGGGCCTATTTCATGGAAGACCTGTACTATGCGGGCGGCCTCCCGGCTGTGATGCACGCCATCGAACGGTTCCTGCATACCGATGCATTGACGGCGAACGGACGTACGGTTGGCGAGAACATCGCGGGATGCGTGAGCCTGGATACTACGGTGATCACTACGGTGGAGGAACCCATAAACCCGGTGTCGGGCATGGTGGTGCTGCGCGGGAACCTGTGCGAAGACGGGGCCGTGTTGAAGCCGTCTGCAGCCTCAGCGGCGCTGATGCAGCATACGGGCCGTGCGGTGGTATTCCGGGACATCGAGGATTACAAGCGGAAGATAGACGACCCGGACCTGGACGTGGACGAGACGTCCGTGTTGGTGCTGAAGAATGTGGGCCCAAAGGGCTATCCGGGGATGCCGGAGGTGGGCAACATGGGCATACCGATGAAGCTGCTGGCGAAGGGGGTGACGGACATGGTGCGTATCTCGGATGGACGGATGAGCGGAACGGGCTTCGGCACGGTGGTGCTGCACGTATCACCGGAGGCTGCCGCAGGGGGTACGCTGGCGCTCGTGGAGGACGGCGATTTGATCCGCCTGGATGTGGCCGACCGTCGGCTGGAGCTGTTAGTGGGGGAGGGGGAACTGGCCTCGCGGCGTGCCCGGTTGCAAAACGAAGCGAATCCTTTTGCGCGCGGCTATGCCAAGCTGTACGTGGACCACGTGGAACAGGCACACCTGGGAGCGGATTTCGATTTCCTGAAGGGCGGGTCGGGAAGCGAGGTGTCGCGCGACTCGCATTGACGATAGCTGTTATTACTTGTTACATGGAGCAAACGAACCCAAAGAGATTCACTGGCAAGACAGCCATTATCACCGGTGCCGGACAGGGTATCGGCTTTGAAATCGCGCGGCAATTGATTACAGAGGGAGCTACCGTACTGTTGAACGACATTGATGAAGCACTCGCTGTGCGCGCCGCGGCGCAACTTAGCGCGGAAGGACGCTGTCTAGCGTGTCCCGGCGATTCGGGTGACGTTCCCTTCATAGCCGGAATGGTAAAGCGGGCGGTGACCGAGACGGGCACACTGGATATCGTCGTTGCCAACGCGGGTATCACACTGTTTGGCGATTTCCTCCACTATGCGCCGGAGGCTTTCCATCAAGTGATGTCCGTGAATCTCGGCGGTACGTTTTTCCTTGCCCAAACGGCGGCAAAGACACTCATCCAACAGGGACGAGGCGGGTCCATGCTTTTCACCTCGTCTGTGACCGGTCATCGGGGCCACAAGGACTTGGCCGCCTATGGGATGTCGAAGGCGGCATTGGAAATGCTTGCCAAACACTTGGTACTCGAGCTTTCGCCGCACGGCATCAACGTGAATGCCGTTGCCCCTGGTGCCACGCTTACCGAGCGGACGGCCGAAGATACGGATTATGCCGCCACATGGTCGTCCATTACCCCCATGGGCCGGGCCGCCACACCGGCGGATATCGCATCGGCCGCGCTATTTCTTGTGAGCGATGCAGCGCGCCATATTACCGGCCAAACGGTGGTTGTTGATGGTGGATGGACGGTCGTAAGCCCGTCGCCTTACTGATTGTAAATAAAATGGGGGTCGTTTAAAAAAAGATGCGGTTGACCGACGCCGGTTGTGTAAAGCGATTAAACTTGCATATACAGTGTCGTTTGCCTACTTTTGCACGCAAAGTAAAAGTCTAAAAACAGGGTGTGCCGCCTAAGGACGAATAGCACATCGAATCGAAACACAAATGAGTTACAACGAAATCAAAACAACGATCGATATCGGCGCAGGTCGCCAGATTGAGATTTCTACCGGGAAGTTGGCCAAACAGGCAGACGGCTCGGTGGTGGTCAAGCAAGGGAAAACCATGCTGTTGGCCACGGTGGTTTCCGCTCAGGAACCCAAACCCGGAGCGGACTTTTTACCGCTTTCGGTAGACTATCAAGAAAAATATGCGTCAACGGGCCGTATCCCCGGTGGCTTTTTACGCCGTGAGGCCCGGTTATCGGACTATGAGATTCTTATCTCAAGACTGGTCGATCGCGCGTTGCGACCTTTGTTTCCCGAAGACTATCATGCGGATACGCAAGTCATGATATCGTTGATATCGGCCGACAAAGACATTATGCCAGACGCATTGGCCGGATTGGCGGCATCGGCAGCGATAGCCGTCTCCGATATTCCATTCAATGGGCCGATATCGGAGGTCCGCGTAGCTAAAATCGATGGGCAGTTGGTGATCAATCCGCTGTTGAGCGAGCTTGAAAATGCGACGCTGGAGTTTATCGTCGCCGGCTCAGCCAATGACATCGTCATGGTGGAAGGCGAAGCCAAGGAAATTTCGGAAGCTGAGATGGTAGAAGCGATTGAGTTTGCTCATCAGACCATCAAAAAGCAAGTGCAAGCACAGGTGGAGTTGGCCCAACTCGTTGGTAAAACCACCAAGCGGGAATATAGTCATGAGCCGAGCAATCCTGATTTACGCGACCGGATTTTTGCAGCTACATATGATCAGGTATATGCCGTGGCGAAATCAGCTTCTGCGAAGCATGAACGTAGTGAAAAATTCAAGCAAATCGGTAGCGCATTTGTGGAGGAAGCATTCGGCGAGGAAGAACTGGATGACGATACGGCGTTTTTGGTTAAGAAATATTACCACGATGTGCAATACGACGCGATACGCAATTTGATACTGAATGAGGGTATCCGGCTCGATGGCCGCGATGTCCGCACTGTTCGTCCCATATGGAGCGAGGTGGATTACTTGCCCGCTGCTCATGGATCGGCGGTGTTCACCCGTGGAGAGACCCAGTCCCTCACCTCGGTGACACTCGGTGCCAAGGATGACGAGCAAATGATTGACGGCGCGTTTATACATGGGTACAACAAATTCCTTTTGCATTATAATTTCCCTGCTTTTTCCGTGGGCGAAGTGCGCCCGAACCGGGGGCCTGGCCGCCGCGAGGTGGGCCACGGTAACTTGGCGATGCGTTCCTTAAAGCAGGTACTCCCCACGGGCGATGATAATCCCTATACCATCAGGGTAGTATCCGATATCCTGGAATCCAATGGTTCATCATCTATGGCTACCGTCTGTGCGGGCGCATTGGCACTGATGGATGCTGGGGTAAAGATCAAGGCACCGGTGTCGGGTATCGCGATGGGCTTGATTACCGATGAGAAGAGCGGTAAATATGCGATATTGAGCGATATCTTAGGTGACGAGGATCACTTAGGCGATATGGATTTTAAGGTGACCGGTACCGAAAAAGGTATCGTGGGTTGCCAAATGGACCTGAAAATAAACGGCTTGAAGTGGGAGGTGTTAACACAGGCGTTGGAACAGGCAAAGGAAGCGCGCCTCCACATCCTCAACGAGATGAAGAAAACACTTGCTGAACCGCGTGCCGACTACAAGCCGCATGCGCCACGCATCATCAGCTTCTCGATCGACAAGGAATTTATCGGTGCCGTGATTGGGCCGGGTGGTAAAATTATCCAAGAAATGCAGCGGGAAACCGGTGCTACCATTGCCATTGATGAGGTCGACAACAAAGGGGTAGTACAAGTTTTCGCGGATGACAAGGCTTCTATAGACGAGGCTGTGCGGCGCATCAAGGCCATAGCTGCCAAACCTGAAGTAGGTGAAGTCTATGAAGGCAAGGTGAAGTCTATCATGCCGTTCGGTGCGTTCATCGAAATCATCCCCGGAAAAGACGGTTTGCTCCATATTTCGGAAATCGACTGGAAACGGTTCGAAAACATGGACGGCATTTTCAATGTGGGTGACATCGTGAAGGTGAAACTGTTGGATATCGATAAGCAAGGCAAGCTCAAGCTATCCCGAAAGGCACTGATTCCGCGACCGGAGAAAAACGAGGCTTAATTTTATAGTCAATCGTTATTAGTGGTAGGTCGATAGTCTGCCAACGTAACAGAAGCCGTCTCGTTCCGAACGAGCGGCTTTTTATATTGCCGAAAGACTCCACACGCGGTTACCGACTAGTAACCCGGCGAATTGTAGGGTTTCTTCCCGAATCGCTTGCTGGGTCTCTTTCCCATTTTGACTACGAGCTCACCGCCTTTTAGCAATTCCTCATGGCGAATATAGGTTTGGTCATAAGGCTCGCCATTGAGTGTGGCAGATTGATGTAGCGGTTTCCGTACTGTTGTTTAATGCACGGATGGTAAACAGGTTGCCATTTGACAAGGTGAGTGCCGATGCCCATTGCCCATCGTGGAGGATTGTCCTTGAAATGGCATTGCCGTCCGTGCGGCCAAATATACCCGTGGTACCCCCGGCCCATCCGGACGAAAAGCGGTAGCCCACCAGTGCGCTGTCGTTAAGGATGCTGATATGCGATTTTGATCCAGCGCTACCCCATAATACCCAGGTGACGCCGTTTCATTGGAGTGCTTGAACGGACTTTTTACCGAAGTGACCGTATCCGCAATTATTCCAAAATGGCGAATTTTTACAGAATTATTTTTGTGCTACATCATAAAAATACATAGGTTTGCTGCGTTGCTAAAAATTAAGCTTTTTTGCTAAAATGAAGAAAAAAATACTCATTAGTGACATCGCTAAGGATTTAGGGGTGTCAGTCACTACCATTTCGTTTATCCTGAATGGCAAGGCCAAGGAGAAGCGCATTAGTGACGGTCTGACGAAAAGGGTCCTTGAGCACGTCCAAAAAGTAGGTTATAAGCCCAACGAGTTGGCAAAAAGCCTCCGCACCGGAAAGACCAAGATCATTGGCTTGGTCATTGAAGATATTTCCAATCCATTCTTTGCCAATATCGCCCGTCTCATCGAAGCCAAGGCCTATAGCAAAGGTTACCGTATCATCTACTGCAGCACCGATAATCAACCAGAAAAGGCAGCGGAGCTCATCCAACTTTTCCGCGATCGGCACGTGGATGGATACATCATCACGCCATCAGAAGGGGTACGGGACACAATTGCATCGCTATTAAGCAGCCAATTGCCGGTCGTATTATTCGATCGGTATATCCCAGGACTGGAGACGAGCTATGTCATTACCGACAATGTGCGTGGCGCATACGATGCCACCGCCCATTTGGCACAGCAGGGACACCGTCGTATCGCGATGGTAACGTTATATTCGTCGCAAACGCAGATGCGCGACCGCATGGATGGCTATATGCGCGCCATTGATACCTACAAGCTGCAACCTTACGTAAAAAAGGTGAACATGGGCGATGATGAATCAACCGTAATCGCAGATTTCAGCGCTTTCATGGAAGACCAAAAGCCCGACGCGGTCTTCTTTGCCACCAACTATTTGGCAATTGCTGGATTGAAAGCCTTAAAGCAGCGTCAGCTACCGGTACCGGCCGTTGTTTCTTATGACGACCACACGCTTTTCAAGCTGTTTACGCCTACCATTACGGCGGTTTCCCAGCCCATAGAAGCCATTGCCGGCGAACTGATTAATATATTACTAAACCAGTTGGATGGAAAGGAGAAAGGGCCGAAACAGGTCGTTTTGCCGTCTGAGCTTATTATTAGGGAGTCTTCGATGCTACAAACTTCATCGATAGGGAATTGACGCAATGGCGTGTGTTTTTCGGCGTGAACCGTTCGCCGACGAAGACATGACCCAGGTGGCCGCCGCAATTAGCGCACAAAATCTCCGTCCGCCGTCCGTCAGCATCCGGAACGTGTTTCACAGCACCCTCGATTTCGTCATCGAAACTCGGCCACCCGCAATGCGATTCAAACTTGTCTTCCGACCGATAAAGTGGAGCATCACAGCGTTTGCACAAGTAGGTGCCGTGTTCCTTATTGTTCAGCAACGCACCGGTAAACGGCCTTTCTGTTCCCTTATGCAGGATGATGTATTCCTCCTCCGCGGTCAATTCATTGTATTTTGACGTATTCATTTTACTTGTAGTTGTATGGTGTCCATCGGCATCAGCAAGCACTCGTTTGCTTCCCTGGTGGCTGGTTTGCCCGCAAGCCGTTTGCAGTGATAAAAATATTAGCATGAGTCCGATATAACGCATATAAATTAATTTGAGCTGGGCACGTTGAACGCCTTTATGCGAATATACGCCATTGCCATTACAAAGTTTTCATTTGAAAGTAATTTTCTGCTTCCATCGCATTCCGCGGGCCTATATTGACCTATTGGGGCGTGGTGCGGCGAGCTCCGGACGACACGTACCGAAGTGTATTTAGAACACTGTACTCTATATTAAAAAATTCTCTTTAAAAATGCAAATCTGTTCGAATCTTCACTGATAACGTCGAGTCGCATCAATCCAAGTAAAACTTGCTATATGGGCTTTAATCGCCCATTTCAAACAATTTAGAACGATTATAAATTGTCAAATTCAGTCATCCCATTGTCATCCATACGGCAATAAGTTATACTTTTGTGGCATTATTAGAGGGGTGTAGTTCCATTGATTCAGATTACCCAAATTTTAACATTTATCATCATCAGTATAACGAGCTCGATATGAGACATATGTCGTTAGTTTTTGAAAGAATTGCCAAGCCGATATCCGTTGCGTTGGTGTTGTTGTTTGCGGTTTCTTCGTTGCAGGCCCAAGACCCTAAGGCGGGCGAATCGGTCTTCAAGGCCAATTGTTCTTCCTGCCACAAGGTGTTTGGAAAGTTCCTCGGACCGGAACTGGCAGGGGTAAACGAGCGTCGCGAAGAGGACTGGCTTGTGAAATGGATCCACAATGCCCCTGCAATGATTGCTTCCGGCGATCCGATCGCATTGGAACTGGATGCCCAGTTCCCAAACGCTATGATGTCGGCGTTTCCGACGCTTTCTGACGATGATATCAAAAATGTCCTTGCCTATATCAAATCGGAAGAGGACAAAAAGGCCGCTGCTGATGCGGGTGGTGGTGCTACCGGTGGTGCCGCTGGTGCCTCCGCGGCAGCGAGTGGCGACGCGAGCAACTTTATGATTATTGGCCTGGTGGCCGTGATTGTCCTCGCCTTTGCGGTTATCTTGGTGCTCAATAAAGTTATCCGCACATTGGAGCGGGTCATTTCCAACAATAGCACGCTTATTCCGGAAGAAGCTGAGCTCGAAGAATCACCGGGTAAAGACTACCTCGGCAAGTTGAAAAAACTGGCCAAGAACAAGAAGTTGGTCTTTTTCACAGTACTGCTGGTGGCCATCTTCTTGGGTTCAGCAGGCTGGAAGACGCTTTGGAACGTAGGGGTACACGAGGGGTATAAGCCGGTTCAACCCATCAAGTTTTCTCACCAGTTGCATGCCGGCGTCAACCAGATTGACTGCCAGTATTGCCACGGCGGTGCTTATAAATCCAAGAACGCTTCCATCCCTTCGGCCAATGTTTGTATGAACTGCCATAAGGCCATTACGGCGAGCGACAAATACGACGGTGAGCTTTCGCCCGAAATTGCCAAGATATACCGGGCATTGGATTATGATCCGGAGACGATGGAATACGGTCCAAATCAACGTCCCATCGAGTGGATACGTATCCACAATCTCCCTGACTTCGCTTATTTCAACCACTCGCAACACGTTGTCGTGGCGGGGGTAGAATGCCAAACATGCCACGGCCCGATTGAGACAATGTCCGAAGTGTACCAATACTCGCCGCTTACCATGAAGTGGTGTATCGATTGTCACAAGGAGACGGAAGTAAACCACGAGGACAATGCCTATTACGACCAGTTAATTGCTGCGCACGAGCAGCTAAAGAAAGGGGAGAAGGTCACGGCGGCGATGTTGGGTGGATTGGAATGTGGTAAATGCCATTATTAATATAAACAAAACTACGTAATCATTAGACTACGCAATCTTATACATAGCTTAAATGGATAGCAACAAGCAATATTGGAAAGGTTTGGAAGAGTTGCAGCAAACGCCGGCTTTCGTAGCGAATAGCAAGGGTGAGTTTGCCGAAACGATTCCTGTTGAAGATGTTTTGAATGAGGCTGGCTTAAGCACCAAAACACCACGCCGCGACTTCC
>CAZTJY010000115.1:0-12586 GCA_964613725.1 uncultured Parapedobacter sp.
CGCTATTGTACCCCGTCGTTTTCACGCATGAACTCCAGGATCTTACGTGCTTCTTCATCAGCGAGGTTCTGGTTAGGCATACGCACCAAGCAGATTTCCAACTGTGCCTGTAGCTCAGGGTCCTTATCAATCATGGGATCGGGGTTGGTAATAAAATTCATGATCCATTCGGGGCGGTGTTTTTCGGTGACCCCGGCCCACCCTGGGCCGACCAATCGCTCATCGGTGTATTTATGGCAGCTCGCGCACTTCAAGTCGGCAATCGTTTTGCCTTCCTTGGCCATGGCCACGTCCAAGTTGTCGCCCACATCCACGTTGTCAAACTTCCCCTCGCCACGCTTCGGATCGTAATCTTCTGGGTTAGCTGTCGACTGGGCAGCTGTGTTGTTTTCGTTGTTTTGTTTTCCTCCTTGGGAGCATGCATAGAGCACAAATCCCAGCGTTAGTAGAACCAGTAATTTTTTCATTTCAATTGCTTTTAGGGTTATTCTTAAGGTAACCAATAAGGGTGCGAATTGTTTGTTCATCTGCTTGTGCTGTGTGTTGTTTGTTTCGCATGAAGCAAAACTAACCACCGTGGTTCAGCGATTTTATGCGCACAGTCACAAAATGGGTTGCGATACCGCACAAATCAAGTTCAAAAAACTAAAAACCTATTGACTTTCAATATTATATGTGATTTTTTCATGATTTATGACTGTTATCATTTCTCCGGATGACAGCAGTCATGCCATCTCCATGTACGATCCATTATCTTTGTGTGTATCACTTATTTTTCATGAAATGCTGACGCTATTTAACCGCCATATACCATGATCGACACTCATTTACTGCTAGAAAAAGGGGCAACTTATCGGCATGCTGAGGCAGGTGAAATCATCTTCAACGAAGGCGCTCCGGCGACATTCTATTATCAATTGGTCTCGGGTAGGGTCAGGTGGTCGCACTTTGATGATAACGGGAAAGAAGTCCTCCACCGGATTGTTGAGGCCGGCGAAGCCTTTGGGGAATTTCCCCTTTTCGATGGTGAACCCTATGCAGCAAGCGCAGTAGCCGATTCGCCTTGCACCATCCTGCGACTGGGAGCAGCGGCGTTTCATGAGTTGCTTGCAGAACATCCTGATATCCATTTTGCATTCAGCAAGTCTTTGGTCTCCCACTTACGTTTTAAATTTTTTCTATTCAATGCGCTGGCTAAAAACAACCCGCAAACGGCCCTTGTGGAACTTATTGATTATTTTAACCGGCATGGCCAGCTGATATGTAAGGATTGCAACCGGTTGATGGTGACCCGGCAGCAACTGGCCAACATACTCGGTTTGCGGGTTGAAACGGTCATCCGGGCCATCAAGCAACTGCAGCAAGAAGACAAATTATGCATCGTAAAAGGCAAAGTATTCGTTCCGGCCGATGGGGTTTAACAGCGGCCCTCAGCCGTGTCACCGTACGCCAATGGGTGCTATTGGCGCTTTTCAATCTACTATTGGTTGCCGCCCTCGGTCTGATGATGCGACTGAAAGTACTGCTGCCCATGCCCGCCGTCAACCAGAAATTCCTACTCCATGCCCATTCCCACTTCGCGTTTGCCGGGTGGGTGTCGCATGCGTTGATGGTGTTGGTGGTGGCGGTGGTTTACAACCTGCCGCCGCACGAAAAGCTACCTTGGCGGTACCAGCTCACCATACTGGCCAACCTGCTGGCCAGCTACGGTATGCTCATCAGCTTCTTTCTCCAAGGCTATGGGCTTTACTCCATTATGGCGTCAACGGCAACCGTCGCGGTTTCCTACGGCTTTGCCGTGCAGTGTTGGCGGGATATGGCGAACAAGGCCCGTGGTTCCACGACCTTCCTTTGGCTGCGGGCCGCGCTGCTGTTTCTTGTGTTATCGTCGGTGGGAACGTTTTACCTGGCCCACCTTATGGCGTCGAACAACTTGGACGCCCGCCTGCAACTGGCCTCCGTATATTTTTACCTGCATTTTCAGTACAACGGTTGGTTTTTCTTTGCCTGCATGGCGCTGGTGCAACATGGGTTCAATCGTATGGATGTGAACATAAAACATCCGAAGGCCATATTTTGGTTATTCGCGTTAACATGTCCGATCAATTACCTCCTTTCCGTGCTCTGGTGGGATATGCCTGCCTGGCTCTATGTTGGCGTTGTTGCCGCCGTGGTGGCGCAAAGCATTGCTTGGGCACAATGGCTCCGTAGCTGTATAGTAAATCGACTGGTGCTCGGGCGTTCATTACCCGCCGTGGCAAAATGGTTACTCATCGGGGTGGCAACCGCGGCGACCATCAAATTCGTATTGCAAGGGTTATCGGTCATCCCGTCGCTAAGCCAATTGAGTTACAGCTTCCGCCCCATCGTCATCGGTTACCTGCACCTCGTTTTGCTGGCTGTGATCAGCCTTTTCATCATCGCACACAACTATATCGATCGATTGCTGCATATCAACCGCCTGGCCATCGCGTCGACAAGCGTTTTCGTGGCCGGCGTGATATGGAATGAATTGCTCTTGATGGCGCAGGGCGTTTCGGGATTAGCGCGCACACCCATTCCGCATGCGCCCCTGATGCTGGCGATCGCAGCCGGCACATTACTTATCGGTATCGCGGGACTGCTATTGAGCCAACGGCGCAAAGCTATATGAGATACATTTTCACATCTCCTGTATCTTCGTACCTTTGCAACATATAAAAACAACGATTCCATGTCATACCGAATAGAACACGATACCATGGGCGAGGTGCAAGTACCTGCCGACAAGTACTGGGGTGCGCAAACGGAGCGTTCCCGCAACAATTTCAAGATAGGGCCTTCGGCCTCGATGCCCAAGGAAATCATCGAAGCATTTGCGTACCTTAAAAAGGCCGCGGCGTACACCAATGCCGATGCCGGAATACTGCCCGCGGAAAAGCGTGACCTCATCGCCCAAGTATGCGATGAGATACTCGCGGGCCAGTTGGCCGACCAATTCCCGTTGGTCATCTGGCAGACCGGATCGGGCACCCAGTCCAACATGAACGTTAACGAAGTGGTTTCCAACCGGGCCCATGTGCTGCAAGGCCACAAGCTTGGCGAAGGGAAGACCTTCATCCATCCCAATGACGATGTCAACAAATCGCAATCGTCAAACGACACCTACCCCACGGCCATGCACATCGCCGCTTATAAACGGTTGGTGGAAACCACCATACCGGGTGTTGAAAAATTGCGCGACACACTGAAGGCCAAATCCGAAGCCTTCGCCGAGGTGGTCAAGATCGGCCGTACGCACTTGATGGACGCTACGCCGCTTACCCTTGGACAGGAGTTTTCGGGTTATGTGGCCCAACTCGATTACGGACTGAAAGCACTCCGCAATACCATGGCCCATCTTTCCGAGCTTGCCCTCGGTGGTACCGCCGTGGGTACGGGAATCAACACGCCGCAGGGATATGCGGAAAATGTAGCCAATTATATCGCTGATTTTACTGGGCTACCGTTCCGTACCGCACCCAACAAATTTGAGGCATTGGCCTCGCACGACGCTATTGTGGAAAGCCACGGCGCGTTGAAGCAATTAGCGGTTTCGCTGCATAAAATCGCCAACGACATCCGCATGCTGGCATCCGGTCCGCGGTCTGGTATTGGCGAGATTGTCATCCCGGAAAATGAGCCGGGCTCGTCCATTATGCCGGGCAAAGTAAACCCAACACAATGCGAAGCCCTGACGATGGTAGCCGCACAGGTCATTGGTAATGATGTAACCATCGCGTTCGGCGGCGCCAACGGACATTACGAATTAAACGTATTCAAACCTGTTATGGCGGCCAATTTCCTGCAATCCGCCCGGCTTATCGGTGATGCCTGCGTGTCATTCAACGACCACTGCGCTATCGGCATCGAGCCTAATCGCGATGGAATCAAAAACCACCTCGAAAACTCGCTGATGCTTGTGACAGCGCTCAATCCGCACATCGGTTACGAGAACGCAGCTAAGATTGCCAAAAAAGCACATAAAGAAAACACCTCATTGCGCGAAGCGGCGTTGGCCCTCGAGTTATTGACCAACGAGCAGTTTGACGAGTGGGTACGCCCCGAAGACATGATTGGGGGGCTGAAATAAGTGAAGTGGCTATTTCCGGCCAGCGCACTTTTTCTATTGGCTGGCGGCTGCCACTTCAATTCCGATATGCAATATGAAGGGGCAGCCTATCTCCAAGGCGTATGGACGCAAGAGGGTATTCCGATGCAGGACGCGCTGCTCCAATACACATCGTACGAGCTGAAATTCACCTGTGATTCCATCTATGCGACCATGCGCATTACTTCCAAGGTCAGGAACATCGCCGATTCTTGTTATAACGGCGGGCAGTGGACCGAATATGCCAAAGGGATATATGTCGTACGAGGCGATAGCCTGATTGTGGATGGCCAATATACCCATGCAGATTGGCGTCCAAAAATGGCTGGCTGCTACCACCTAGGGCAATACCTTCCCCGGTTCAAAATCGTATTGCATAGCCCCGACTCGCTGCTGCTCGAAAACCGGTATGATCCGCGGCCGATAAGATTGCGTAAAACGGCAGACATCACCTGCGTCCCGAGAAAGCGATGGGAATGATGTATTGAACAACACGGAATAACGAGGTAACGCGCGACTTAGCGTAAAAAAAAAGCGTCCCGCCGATGGCGGGACACTTTTTGATTTACAATCAACTCAAACTATATTCCTTAAAATGGCAAATCATCGTCTTTCCCATCATCGGCAGAGATATCCACCGTAGGCGGAGTAGCAGCCTGTGGGGGAGCGCCGCCCGGCTGTGCGGCCTGTACCGGTTCGGCCGTCACCTTGGCCACCCGCCATGCTACCAACGAGTTGAAATAGCTGGTCACACCGTCCTTATTCGTCCACGGACGTCCACGGAGATTGAACGACACTTCCACCTCATCGCCAACGCTCAAGCTATCGAACAACGCCGTCCGATCTTGCGTGGCTTCAAAACGGATATACTCAACAAATTGCGGATTTTCAGCATACTGAACAATCAAATCCCGCTTCTTGAATGTATCTGTCACTTGCTGCACGTCGCCGATTTCGTGTACTTTTCCTCGTATTTCCATTACTTCTTTCTTTTTGCCAGGACCATACCAAACAATCGTTATTGGCTAGCTCCTGGCATTCCGGTTACTACAATTACATGTTCTTAATGAAATGGTAAAATTACATATTTTTTACTTATCATAATACCTACCTTTGCCAAAATCTTATGGAAGTTTTCAACACCCCCAGTAAAATCATCATTACCTGCAACAGAAAGCTTTCGCCGTACTTACAGGCGGAAGTTCGGCAGTTGGGATTCGACATCAAGCGTGGTTTTGCCACCGGTTTGGAGCTCTTTACTACACTCAACGACTGCATCCGATTGAACCTCAATTTGCATTGTGCCAGCCAAGTACTTTACTCGTTGGCTACATTTCCGGCGCGTAACCCGGATGAGCTTTACAAAGCTTTATCGCGCATTGCATGGGAAGAGTTGATCGCATTTGATGGATATGTTTCCGTAACGTCCAATGTAAACAACCCTACCATTACCACTCCGTTATTCGCCAACCTTAAAGTAAAGGATGCCATTGCCGATCGCATAAAAGCCAAAAAAGGCCTCCGGCCGGATAGCGGGCCAGACCAACACAAAGCTGTGGTGCACCTCTATTGGCAGGATAACGAAGCCGAGATCTTTCTGGATACTTCGGGAGAAACGCTGGCGAAACATGGCTACCGCAAACACCCGGGGAAAGCGCCGATGCTGGAAGCACTGGCTGCTGGCGTTGTCTACGCCACGGGCTGGGATGGCCAGTCGGCCTTGGTAAACCCCATGTGTGGGTCGGGCACGCTGGCCATTGAGGCAGCGCTTATCGCCACCAACCGCAAGCCCGGCTTGTTCCGCATGAACTATGCGTTCATGCATATCCTCGGATATGACGAACAGGTGTTTTTTTCTGAAAGGCGGCGATTGAAAGATCAGGTAAACAAAAAACCTACGGCGACCATCGTTGCCTCTGACCTGTCGCGGGAGGCCGTGGACATAGCCCGGGCCAACGCCAAAACTGCCGGTGTAGACCAGTTGATTGACTTCCACGTATGTGATTTTGCAGACACGCCGCTACCGGATGGTTCGGGGGTGGTGGTGTTCAACCCCGAGTATGGCGAACGAATGGGCATACATACCAAACTGGAGGCCACTTACAGCCGCATCGGCGATTTTCTCAAGCAACGGTGCCGGGGAAAACGTGGGTACGTATTTACGGGCAATCCCGATCTGGCCAAGAAAATCGGCCTCCATTCGTCACGGAGAGTAGAGTTCTATAACGGTAAACTCGACTGCCGCCTGCTCGAATACGAAATTTACGAGGGAAGTCGCAAGCCTCGAAATGAAGATACCAACTGATGCAAGCACATATTGATGAGACTGCCGACTTCGTACGCAACCGGCTCGCGCAGGCCGAGGCAGGTCACGATTGGTGGCACATACTAAGGGTTTGGAACCACGTAAAATTGCTCCTGCAGCACGAAAAGGCCGACCGCTTGGTCTGCGAACTCGCCGCTTTGTTGCACGATATTGCCGACAGCAAATTCCATGGTGGCGACGAAACCATCGGCCCGCGGATTGCAGGTGAATTCCTGGATGACATCGGTGTGAAGTCTAAAGTGGTTATCCATGTACAGCATATTATCCGCAATGTCTCTTACAAAACCAGTTTAGGAACCGTGGCCTTCCATTCCAAAGAACTCGAAATCGTTCAAGATGCCGACCGTTTAGACGCCCTAGGCGCAATCGGCATTGCGCGGGCCTTCCATTACGGTGGATTTAAAAACAGGGAATTATACAATCCGGGAATCCCGCCCAACCCAAACCAAAATAAAGAAGCTTACAAAAACAGCAAGGCTCCTACCATCAACCATTTCTACGAAAAGCTCCTATTGCTAAAAGACAAAATGAATACCGTTACAGCGCGCCGAATCGCCGAAGAGCGGCATCGGTTCATGGAGCAGTACCTCGAACAGTTTTACCGCGAATGGGAGGCGGTAAACCATTGAAAATCACACGTAGCCTCCCATCACCATCATCGCCGCATCGCGGGCAACACGCTGGTTGTATTCGTCGGTCATGCTCTTGTGGTTGATCAGGTCAACGATGGTGCCTATCCAGCAAAAGCCCAGCGTAAGGAAATAGATGATCCCCATGGCTACCTGGTTGATCACAAACCGTTGGATACCGGCGAAACCAAGAAAGCCCAGTAACGTGAATAACAGGATATCTTGCGCATTCTTCCGTTTATTATCATAAATAAACACGAAATGCTTCGTCTGCTCTTCGGAAAATGTCTTGGTAGTATGTTCCAAGTACATCAACTCTTGGGGAGTAATGCCTCTAATCGTCATCAATATATTACGGTTGCTCATGATGGTATGTATTAGTCCAATTATTATATGTTCGTTTTGACAAGCGATAAACACGGTGTATGATGACGAAAAACGCCGGAATCCCCAGCCAATGCATCCGGATCGACTCCTGCAGTTCACCGTGCATGAACAGCGCGATAGAACGCCCCAACCCGCAACCCGGACACCAAGCTATGCCGATGTTATCCAGCGGGCACAACGAAAAATGGTGTGCATGCGGATTGGAAAAATAAAGCAGGCATAACGCTGATATCCAGCACATCCATTCGAGGGGTAACTTTGAAAAGGCGTACCTACCGTGCATTTCCATTTGGATGCTTGTTAAGCCATAAAGTTACAACAGATTTTTAAATTATCGCCAACCCAATTTCACTCGTTTAATAAATTGTTTACCTTTAACCCCGTCTAATCGGGTTGATTAGTACCGTTCGATTGTATAAAAAACAGCGTATGAAACCCCCTATCCGTATTTTCATCACCTTAATTGTATGTACCATGTGGCATGTGACTTCCGCCCAATCCGTCAGTAAAGCCATTGCGCATCGCGGGGCATGGAAAGTAGACGGTTTGCCACAGAACTCCTTAGCTTCCCTACACCGCGCTATTGAATTAGGATGTGCAGGCACCGAGTTTGATGTACACCTGACCAAAGACGATGTGCTGGTTGTAAACCATGACAATGATTTTTATGGCATTGATATCGCTACGGCTACTTACGCCGAATTGCTGACCAAAAAGCATCCAAACGGCGAAGCCATCCCTACCGCAGAGGCTTATCTCCGGGAAGGCATGAAACAGAAAAAGACGAAGCTTATTTTCGAACTGAAAACATCCAAGTTGGGCAAAGAGCGCACCCTGCATTCGGCGGACCTATCTGTCGAACTCGTCAAGCGCTTAGGTGCTGAGAAGATGGTAGAATACATCGCATTTGACTACGATGCCTGCAAACGAATCCTCGAACTCGACCCCGATGCGAAGGTCTATTACCTCAACGGCGATATTACTCCGGGCCAAGCCAGAGAAGACGGCTTTACAGGTTTGGACTACCACTTCAATGTATTCAAGAAAAATCCCACCTGGATAAAAGAGGCTCATGACCTCGGGTTGGCCATCAACGTTTGGACGGTCAATACGGAGGACGACATGCGTACGCTGTTAAACCAACAGGTGGAATTTATCACGACGGACGAACCGGCGTTGTTGCTTGATGTCGTTAAGCGGTTTGATCGCGAGACTAAGAAGTAAGGACTGAAGGAGTAGGATTAAAGCAATGTAGAGGACGATATGAGTAGAATTATTTTTTTCATCGCTTTTGTTTTTTGCGGTTTAGCTACAGCCGTTGCCCAGCAATTCAACGTAGCTACCTACAACATCCGGTACGATGCTCCCACGGATACGGGCAACCTTTGGAAAGACCGGTCGCCCCATCTGGCACAGCTGATCAAATTCCACGGATTCGACATCTTCGGCACACAAGAGGGCCTCAAGCATCAGCTTGATGAGCTCAAGGCCATGTTGCCCGGTTACGAATACATCGGGGTAGGGCGCGACGATGGCAGAGACGGTGGTGAGCACTCCGCCATATTCTTCCGGTCCGAGCGGTTTGAACCAGTGAAGAAAGGCAACTTCTGGCTTGCTGAAAACACCGAAACACCGAATAAGGGCTGGGATGCCGCACTTCCGCGCATCTGCACATGGGGCCTTTTTAAAGATAAACAAACCGGCTTCGAGTTTTTCCTATTCAATGCACACTTCGACCACGTGGGCGTAGAGGCCCGTAAGGAAAGCGCCAGATTGATTGTCGAAAAAGCGCATGCACTGGGTGCCGGTATCCCGATGATCATCATGGGCGATTTCAATGTAGATCAGCATAACGAAAGCTATCGAGTGCTCAACGAAGGTGGCGAAGTGGCCGACGCCTATGAACTTGCTGAGCTAAAGTACGCACCCGGTGCGACGTTTACCGGCTTCAATATCAAGCGAAAAGGTGACAGCCGCATCGACCATATTTTCTTGTCCAAGCCATTTCACGTCATCAGGTATGGCATCCTTACAGACAGTTACCAGGGGAAGACCCCGTCGGACCATTTTCCGGTCATAGCAACCGTACGCTATCAATAAGATACGTTATCGACAATAAATACGATCCCATGATTCGCTTAAAAACACTATCACTGGCATCCTGCATCCTGTTGTTCACCCAATGCGATACGCTGAGTCAATTATCCACCACCAACGGTGCCCCCACCTCAACAACGTCGAGCAGTAACTCCTCGTCTGTGAGTTCAAGTGAAGCCGCATCAGGCATTAAACAAGCATTGAGCCAAGGCTTGGACCGCAGCATCAAATCGTTGGCAGTAACCGACGGATTCCTGGGCAACGCCGCTGTGAAAATACTCATGCCGCCCGAAGCACAGAAAGTGGAAAGCGCGCTCCGTGGTATCGGCTTGGGTTCACTTTGCGACAACCTCATCCAAAGCCTCAACCGCGCGGCAGAAAGTGCGGTAAACGAGGCGGCACCGGTTTTCGTATCTTCACTTTCCAAGTTGACCATCCGCGATGCTACCAACATCCTGCTCAGCGGCCAACAAGATGCGGCCACCCTGTTTTTCAAGCGCACCACCACCGACGAACTGGCCAAACGGTTCAGCCCCATCGTGGAGGGGGCCCTCGGTAAGCACAACGTGGCCCAGTATTGGAATGCGGTGGTAAGCCGTTACAACCAGATTCCGCTTGTGAACGAAAAAATCGAAACCGATTTGACCAAGTACGTCACCGGCAAAGCGATCGATGGCTTGTTCCACCAGGTTGCCCGAGAGGAGCTCAAAATACGAGACAACTTGGGTGGGGCACGTTCCACGCCGTTGTTACAGAAGGTGTTTGGTTACGCTGACCAGCAAAAAAACTAACCGGGTGCGCCGTGAAGACTTTTCTTGTACCAGTCGACTTTTCCGATGTATCGTACACGGCCGCCCAATACGCCGTCGACATGGCGGGCCATGTACTTGCGAGAACAGTCATTTTCTACCATTCTTACGCCCATCGCCCGGGGAACGGCATTGACAAAGAGACAGGATATCAACATTCCACCTTGCGGCATTTGGAAAAAATGGCGGCCAAATTGCGGCTCCCCCCTAGCTTATCACCCGATGGTTTTGTGTTCTTGTCGGACGACAAGCCGGTCGAGACCGGCGTTGTGGCCATCGTGGCACAGTATGATGTATCGTTGATTGTGATGGGCATCGCCGGCCTTTCCGATATCGAAAACACGTTAATTGGCCAAAACACCATGGCCGTGGGCAAATCGGGCGTTGCGCCGTTAGTTATCGTTCCCCGGGATCACGGTTTCAAACCCATCAAGCATTTGGTTTATGCCACTGACCTACGGGATGTACGGCGCATCACCCCCGTAGAAAGCATTATCCTGTTGACCAGCCGGTTGGCCGCGTCGTTGCATATCGTCCATGTAGACCTGGCTACGCAGGGGCAAACGCCCGACAAGATACGAAGCAAAGATGCACTGCTCAGTATGTTGGAATCGGTAGATCCTACGTTTGCAGTGGTGGGCGAGGCCCGCGATAAGGCTGATGGTATTTTCGAATACGTAAAGGCGAATCAAATCGACCTTGTCTTGATGGCGTCGCGGGATTATAGCTTCCTAGAAAAACTGTTCCGCAGCAGTGTCAGTAAAAAGTTGCTCAATATCGCTGACGTGCCGGTAGTGTTGCTGAAAAACAATACGGGGCGATAGAAAACCAATCGGTCAATATCGTGTTTATGGATTGGAGTACGCAGCAGCACGGAACGGGTACTGTTGTATATTCGTATAGCTTTAATTAAGTTTGTACATGCTTACCATCTTAACCCAACGGGACAGTATCGCCAACCATTTCCTCGCTGAACTTCGAAATATCGAGGTGCAGCAAGATCGTATGCGCTTCCGGCGCAATCTCGAACGGTTGGGAGAGCTATTTGCATACGAAATCAGCAAGACATTTACCTATGAACATGCTGAAGTAGAGACCCCGCTAGGCATCGCTGAAACCACTCTCCTTGCCGAACAGCCTGTATTGGCTACCATCCTCCGGGCCGGTGTGGCCATGCATCAGGGGATGCTGAATATCTTCGACCAAGCGGAGAGCACATTTATCGGTGCCTACCGCAAAACCAAGAAAAGCGGAGCATTCGAGATCCGAAAAGAATACGTAAGCAGTGTGGATCTCAACGATCGCATCGTCATCCTGGTTGACCCCATGCTCGCCACGGGCAGAACCATGGTGCTCACTTGCAAGGAACTACTCGACGACTTCAACATCAAATCGCTGATCATTGTTACCGCAATCGCCAGTGAGGAGGGTATTGCACATGTACAGGCATTTCTCCCGGATGCCCAACTGTGGGTTGGTGACGTAGACAGCGAGCTCACCAGCAAGGCGTATATCGTGCCCGGGTTGGGCGATGCCGGCGATTTGGCTTATGGGACGAAGGATTAGGTGCTAGCGCCATTAGTCGTTAGTCATATGTCGTCAGTTTGTCGACGGTCAACTATCAATTACCAATCATCAACTGTTAAAAACTACTGAAGTGTTCATAAAAACTTCACACTAAGTTATTGGCACTAAGACACTTTTATCGTTACCTTTAACTCGCGTTCTATCGCGTTCTTTTCCGTATTGTTCATTAAAACCAATTTTTATGACTTGGAAAAAATTCAGTGGCGAACCCTTACGCCAGCCCATTCTTGATGAAGTATCCAGCACCATTGCCCGTGAATACGCCTTGGGCAACAAGCTCAAAGTCTGCATCGGCACCGATTCTCAGGTCAAAGGCGGCACCACCGAATTCGCTACCGTTATTGTGTTCGTCCGCGAGGGCAAGGGCGGCTTCATGTACATCCACCAGGACCGTACCACCCAAAAAATGAGCATCAAGGAGCGCATGCTTGCCGAGGTACAGCGCTCCATCGAAACCGCCTATGCGCTATGTGATTTATTGGATCGCTACCATGTGGACCTCGAAGTGCACGCAGATATCAACACGAACCCCATGTTTAAGTCGAACCTAGCCTTGCATGACGCGATGGGCTATATCCTCAGTATGGGGTTCGTATTCAAAGCGAAGCCGGAAGCGTTTGCA
>CAZTJY010000116.1:0-12518 GCA_964613725.1 uncultured Parapedobacter sp.
CGTTGGTGAATCCCATTACCCACGGTAAATGGCAGGTTACTTCTTTGGAGCTGATCGATGAGAAAAAGAAAATCATTTATTTTACCGCACGCAAGGAACATTCCGCAACGCAAGACCTCTATCGCGTTGACTATGACGGAAATAATCTCAAACGGCTTACGTTTGGCGATTACACCCACGAGGTAACCGTGTCGCCCGATGGGAAGTATTTCATCACTACCTATTCCAACGTGAATACACCGCCTAAGATTGCGCTGCTGGATACGAAAGGGAAGCTGATCGAAGAGTTGTCAGATAGCAAGGCTGATGATTTTGATGATTATATCTATGCCAAAACGGAGTTTATCACCATCCCCACACCTGACGGCTACGCGTTGCCGGCAACGATCACTTGGCCGACGGACTTTGACGAAACCAAACCCCACCCGGTCATTTTCAGTATCTACGGTGGCCCCGATGCAGGTTCGGTTAGGAATACGTGGAAAGGTACGGCCAACCAACATTGGGCGAACGAGGGCATCATCCAGATCAGTGTGGACCACCGGGCGTCCGGCCATTTTGGCAAAGAAGGGGTTGCGCTGATGCATCGAAACCTCGGTCATTGGGAAATGGTGGATTACATCACGGCAGCCAAGTGGTTGAAAAGCAAGCCGTGGGTAGCGAAAGATAAGTTGCTCATCACCGGCCACAGTTACGGTGGGTATATGACCTGTTTAGCATTGACGAAAGGGGCGGATCATTTCGATTTCGGCATCGCCGGCGCACCGGTAACCAGTTGGGAGCTTTATGATACGCACTATACCGAGCGGTACATGGATACGCCTCAGGATAATCCGGAAGGGTATAAAAACGGTTCGGTGCTGACTTATACCGGCCAGTACAAAGGGGTATTACGCATCCTGCACGGCGATATGGACGATAACGTGCACATGCAGAACACCATCCAATTGGTCGACGCCCTTACCGACAGGGGCCAACCTTTTGAGCTGATGATTTATCCGGGTAGCCGCCATGGTTTTTCGCGTGAGAAATCGACGTATGACCGGAAAGAACGGTATCGGTTCTATTACCAATATTTGTTGGAAAAACCAGTGCCCGAGGCGTTACGCTAACACATTCAAATCCACCCTTTTCCGCGGATAGCGATACCAGCTCGATCAAGCTGCGCGCCTGGGTTTTGCTAAATCCGTAGTGGATTCGCTTACCTATTCGATTGTCTAAATTTTGCGTTGCCTCTTGCAAGTGAATGCTATTTTATCTATGTTTGCAGTCCGCAAAGGGGGTTTAGCTCAGCTGGCTAGAGCGCTTGCCTGGCAGGCAAGAGGTCACCGGTTCGAATCCGGTATCCTCCACGGAATGTCCCGACGTTGTCGGGATTTTTTTTAGGGGTTAATTGCTACGTTTACCAGATGCCGATGATTCAATTTCTGAAAGCTAGTACATTTGCTGTAAATGAGGTGATTTCCCGTTCTTGGGACCTGCTCAGGAACCATTATTTTTCTATCGCGGGGCTTTGCTTCCTGCTCTTCTTGACTTCCAATACATCCGGTATCCTGGCTTTTTATTTCAGCGAAGTGAATACGTTTTTAAGCATATTCATGGCACTGCTGTTTGTTATCCTGTACTTTGGGACCCAACTGACATTATTCAAGTATGTTGTCGCGTTGATCGACCGGCAGGAGAAGATAAGATTGGTAGATACCGTGCCGACGACGAAGGAGCTGCTTTATTTTTTCACGGGTACTGCTGGCATAGCGCTATTTGCGTTATTGTTTTACCTGATTATTTCGGTACTGGCGTTCCCGATGGTGTATGCAGGTGTTGAAGTTTCTTTGATGGTGAACATTGCCCGTATGGTGGCGGCGATCGTTATTTTTGCCTTTCTCCTGCGGATAGCCTTTTACCCCTTCTTTATTATTGACCGGCAGGCATCGCCTTTTCGGGCGCTGCGCCTCAGTTTTGCGCTTACTCGCGGAAATGTGACGAAATTATTGCTCATCTTAGCATTTTTTGCCATTTTGCACCTTTTGTATGTGTATTTCAACTATGCGGGTTACCCATTGGTATCAACGGCGCTGAGTTTGATTAACTCATTTTTGGTAGGGCCATTGTCTAGCGTGGTGGTTACGGTTGCTTATCGACGCATGATGGCCGATTATCGTGGGGGCGACGACCCGGAGGTGATGAAGCATATATTGTGAGGTTGCGAACATGTGAGGTCGCGAGTTAGTGAAGTGATGTTATAAAAAGATTATTTTGATAAAAAAGCATATAGCCATTTTAGGGGCAACAGGCAGCATCGGCACGCAAGTACTCGATGTGGTAAGGGCGTATCCAGACCGGTTTGCGGTGGAAGTGCTTACGGCGTCGTCGAATGGGGCGCTACTCATCGAACAAGCGTTGGAGTTCTGCCCGAAAGTGGTGGTTATTGCTGATGAGCGCAACTACCATACGGTGAAAGTGGCACTATCCCACACATCTACGCAGGTGCTTGCCGGGGTTGCGGCGTTGGAAGAGGTCGTGCAGTATGATACCGTTGATTTCGTTGTCAGTGCATTGGTGGGCGCTGTCGGCGTACGGCCTACGGTGGCGGCCATCACAGCTGGTAAAGATGTAGCATTAGCGAATAAGGAAACACTTGTGGTGGCTGGCCAATTGGTCATGGACCTTGTGCGGAAGCATGGTGTACGGTTATTGCCCGTGGATTCGGAACATTCGGCTATTTTCCAATGCATCGAAGGTGAACAACAGAATCCCATCGAGAAGATTTACCTGACGGCGTCAGGTGGGCCCTTCCGTGGGAAAAGCACGGAATACCTAGCGACGGTAAGTCGTGAGGCTGCACTGCAACACCCCAATTGGGTAATGGGTGCTAAGATTACAATCGATTCTGCCACGTTGATGAACAAAGGGCTGGAGGTCATTGAGGCAAAATGGCTGTTCGGTCTCCAAACGCGACAAATTGACGTGATTGTCCATCCGCAATCTATCATCCATTCGTTGGTGCAGTTTGCCGACGGTAGTATGAAGGCGCAACTGGGATTACCCGACATGAAGTTGCCTATACAATATGCGCTTACCCACCCCGAACGGGTGCCAAATAGGTTAAAACGGTTCAATTTCGCTGATTTTCCGGAACTGACCTTCGAGAAACCCGATACGGTAACTTTCCGTAACTTGGCACTGGCCTATCGGGCCTTGGAAATAGGTGGCAACATGCCATGCATCCTCAATGCGGCCAATGAAGTGGTTGTGGCTGCATTTTTGGAGGGTCAGGTTGGATTCCTTCAGATGAGCGACGTCATTGAGGAGGCGATGGCGTATGTTCCTCACGTGGCCACGCCAACGATGGACGATTGTATGCTGACAGACCAACATAGCCGTGAAGTGGCAACAGGCTTAGTAACGAAGTTTAACAAAAAAGTATATCACATAGCAAAATAACTAAATGGGTGTATTGGTGATGATCGGACAGGTATTATTGGGCCTGTCTATATTGATTGTGTTGCACGAATTCGGTCACTTTTTGGCGGCACGCGCTTTCGGAATCAAGGTAGAGAAGTTCTACCTGTTTTTTGATGCTTGGGGTGTCAAACTGTTTAAATTCAATTTCAAGGGTTGCGAATACGGCATCGGCTGGTTGCCGTTGGGGGGGTACGTGAAAATTGCCGGGATGATCGACGAGTCGATGGACACCGAACAGCTTAAGGGTGAGCCGCAACCGTGGGAATTCCGGTCGAAACCCGCATGGCAGCGGCTTGTTGTCATGATGGGTGGCATCATTGTCAATATCATTTTGGGCATATTTGTATTTTGGATGCTCACATTTAAATATGGTGAAACGTATGTAGACAATACACAGTTGGTAAACGGTATAGTGCCTGGGGTAATCGGTAAACAGATCGGTTTGCAGACAGGCGATCGTATCACTGAAGTGGACGGTCAACCCATTGTCCGGTTCGAGGACCTCCTTGGTTCGAAAGTACTTATGGGGAATACGACGCTGACCGTATTGCGGGACGGCGAAACGCTTAAAATACCGGTACCGGGAGATATCCTGAATGACGTTGCCGACCACGATCGCAATGAGTTTGTTGGTCCTCGACTTCGGACAATGGCTATTGATTCGATCATTGCGGGAAGTGTGGCTGAACAGGCGGGAATTCAGTCAGGAGATAGTATTTTGAGTATCAATGGGTCAGCCACACCATTTTGGGATCAAGTAAAAGAGATCATCGGCAATAGTTCAGGTAAAGAAGTGTCGATGGCGCTACTCCGGAGGGGAGACACCACGACCGTGCAGGCTACCGTACCTGAGGAAGGAACACTTGGTTTCTTTACCAGGCAAGATGCAGATCTGCCATACGTGACTACCAATTACGGTCTTGTCGAATCATTGCCGATCGGCGCGTCCAAGGCTTGGGGTACATTGATCGATAACGCGAAGGGCTTGGGTAAGATTGCCACCGGTGAATTACGGGCTGACAAGGCGATATCCGGACCGGTACGTATTGCTACCATGTTTGGCTCAGAAGTAAACTGGGTGAAGTTCTGGACACTGGTGGGACTGTTATCGATGGCGTTGGCGTTAATGAATTTCTTGCCAATCCCGGCGTTGGATGGGGGGCATGTTGTGTTTTTGCTCGTTGAAATGATCCAGGGGAAGCCGTTGAGCGACAAATTCCTCGAGAAGGCACAGATTGCAGGGTTCTTTATCCTGCTGGCGCTCATGGTCTTTGTTTTTGGCAATGACATCCTTAAGATTATGGATAAATAATAGTGGAGATAGGGATTAGGAACTTGGGATTGCGTATACACAGTTAGAAATAAATAATCAATATCATGGAAAGACGCCATTTCATTAAGAAAGCGGGGGCAGCTGTAGCCTTAGCGGGAGTGGGGGCAAGCATGCTCGCTGCCTGTGCTCCGCCAGCATCAAATCAAGAGAACAATCAAACGAACAAAAACGAGGAAACAAACGAGACAATGGAAAACAAAGAAGTGATTGCACATTACGTGTTATTTTGGCTCAACGACGGGCTTTCTGAACAAGAGATTAAAGATTTTGCCGGTTTTTTTGAAGAACTAAAGGCTATCCCGACGATTAAGTCGCTCCATTACGGCCGTGCCGCGAGCACGCACGACCGCGATGTGGTAGATAATAGTTTCACTTATAATCTGTTGGTGTATTTTGATTCCATGGAAGACATTAATACCTATGAGACCCATCCGATTCACCTCGCGGCCATTGAGAAGTATTCTAAATTTTGGAATAAGGTGGCCGTTCACGATTCGTGGTTGAATTAAGGGTGACGGGTTTAAAGGGGTAAGTGGATGCGACGATAGGTTAACTTTTGGTATATGGATGGAAAATACCGCAAGGATATTTACCCGGGTCTGGAGGTCGCCATCATTCTGAAAAAAGACCAGCGTACAGGCCGGCTAACAGAAGGTGTGGTGAAAGACATTCTCACGTCCGCCCCCTTCCATTCTCGTGGCATCAAGGTGCGATTGGAGGATGGGCAGGTGGGCCGGGTTGCGTCTGTCTTATAATCATAATTAAGATGCTTTTTACGCAATCTTTTCCAATTTGGAACGTTATGATATTGTGTTGATTGATGTGAGCCAATTTTGCTAGAACCGATAGATGCACCTGAATTTAAAAGCGTATATAGCTTTTTAGCAAATTTATTTTCCCTAATTTTGGAGCAAACGCAATTTAATTATGTCTGATACCCATATTAAACAAAGCGAACACCCTGCCCGCACCAAGCTTAGTTATGACGATTTTAAAGCTATTGTCATTGACGATTACCGACTTGCGGTGGAGAGTAGGGCCGTTAGTTTATTGGGAAGGAAGGAGGTTTTGACCGGAAAGGCCAAATTTGGGGTTTTCGGTGACGGGAAAGAGTTGGCACAACTAGCCATGGCCAAAGTGTTTCAGCTTGGCGATTGGCGTTCTGGCTATTATCGGGATCAGACGTTTATGTTTGCGACAGGCATTGTTTCGGTCTATCAGTTTTTCTCGCAGCTTTATGCCCATCCCGACGTCGACGCCGACCCCTCGTCAGCTGGGCGGCAAATGAACAGCCATTTCGCAACGCGGATGCTTACGCCAGAAGGGCATTGGGTTGACCAAACGTTGATGAAGAATGCAGCAGCAGACATTTCAACAACAGGTGGGCAGATGCCTCGTTTGCTGGGGTTCGGGCTTGCTTCCAAGTTGTATCGGGGAAACCCAGAGTTGGCGGGAATGAACACTTTTTCAAATCATGGTAACGAGGTTGCATTCGGAACGGTAGGCAATGCATCGACATCGGAAGGGGTGTTTTTCGAGGCGGTGAACACGGCCGGTGTGAGGCAGATTCCCGTGGTGATTTCGATATGGGATGATGGCTACGGCATTTCGGTGCCTAACGACGTGCAAACGACCAAGGCCGACATATCTGAGGTGCTTAAAGGGTTCCAGCGGGACGAAAAAGGGGCGGGGCTCGAAATTTTCAAGGTGAAGGGTTGGGATTATCCCGGGCTTTGTGAGACCTACGAGCGTGCCGCAAAAATATGCCGCGAGAAGCATATTCCCGTCCTGATACACGTCACGGAAATGACCCAGCCGCTAGGCCACTCCTCTTCCGGTTCGCACGAACGGTACAAGTCCGCCGAACGGCTAGCGTGGGAGGAAGAATACGATTGCATTGCCAAAATGCGCGCATGGATGCTCGAATCGGGTATTGCGGATGAAGATGAGTTGGTTGCAATTGAACGAACCCAGAAAGAACGGGTGCGCGCAGAGCAGCGGCGTGCATGGACGGATTACAAAAACACCTTGAGAAAGGAAGTGGATGAGGCGATCAGCTTATTGTCAGTGATTCCCCACGAGGCTACCCAGCTGTTGCTTGGTGAGTTGAGATCCCAAACAGAGCCCTCATTAAAGGAGGTATATGGCACGGTGCGTCGCGCCATACGCTTTTTAAGAAATATACAAAGTGAAGAAAAATCGGCCCTCCTGCGGTGGTATGACGAGAAACAAATAATCAACCGCAAGCGCTATAATTCCCATCTATTTTCGGAGACTACCGAAGCACCGCATCATGTACCAGCTGTCGCCATAATATACGATGCTGGTAGCAAGCCGGTTGATGGTCGGGAGGTGCTCAATGCCTGCTTCGACGCTAATTTTGCAAGAGATGCACGTATTGTGGCGTTTGGCGAAGACGTGGGCAAAATCGGTGACGTAAACCAAGGATTTGCCGGCTTGCAAGCGAAATATGGTGAACACCGTATCTTCGATACCGGCATCCGTGAAGCCGCGATTATTGGTCAAGGTATGGGTTTGGCCATGCGCGGTTTGCGTCCCATTGCCGAAATCCAATACCTCGATTATTTAGTGTATGGTCTTACCGTTTTGACGGATGATGTGGCAAGTTTAAGCTATCGTACGAAAGGTGGGCAGAAAGCACCGCTGATTATCCGCACGCGGGGCCACCGGCTGGAAGGGATCTGGCATTCGGGATCCCCGATGAGCATGATATTAGGGTCGCTTCGCGGCATCCATGTATGTGTGCCACGAAACATGACTCAGGCCGCCGGTATGTACAATACCTTGCTGCGATCTGACGAACCTGCATTGGTGATTGAGTGCCTTAACGGCTACCGGATCAAAGAGCGTATGCCGACCAACGTCGGTGAATTTACGGTTCCCTTGGGTAGAGCTGAGATCGTGCGGCCAGGGGAAGATATCACCGTGGTTTCCTACGGGTCGACCCTACGCGTGGTACAGGAAGCATCTGCCGAGTTGGTGAAATTAGGTATCTCCATCGAAATTGTCGACCCACAAACACTGCAACCATTTGACGAGGAACACCTGTGCGCGCGGTCGCTAAGCAAGACAAATAAGTTGCTTGTTGTTGACGAAGATGTGCCCGGCGGCGCGTCTGCATTCATCCTACAGCAAGTGTTGGAAGTTCAAAATGGTTACTATCACCTTGACAGCCAACCACGGACCCTGACGGCCAAGGCCCATCGTCCACCCTATGGGTCAGATGGTGATTATTTTTCCAAGCCGTCGGCAGACGACGTTATCGAAGCGGTGTATGCAATCATGCACGAATCAAAGCCACGGCAATATCCTGCATTATTCGATTGAATGCCGATTGAGGGGATGTTTGGCATCCCCCTTCGGGGTTATGCGAACTGTGCGGCTGCGCCGATTAGGGCAGCATGTTCGCCCAATTGGCTGATGCGGATGTGAAAGCGGTCGAACGCCGTAGGGTTGAATGATCGGAAGATATCCCAAGCTTTAGCGATATTACCGCCGATAATCAACCTATCCGTGGCTTCTTTTTCGCTGAAGAAGCGAATGAAATGGAGCAAGTGACTGCTATATTCCGTTAAAATGTTAGCTACTATGGCGGCATGCGTGCCGCGTAATGCCAGTAACTCCCGGAGACCGGTTACTGCAATGCCATGTTGCGAAGCCTTACGGACAAACCAACGGGTCACCAGGTGCTCCTCGGCGTTGGTGTCTAAATATGGGGTTTTCCACAGGTCGGCATCCATAGCATTGCTTCCGCGTTCCCACACGGCGGTTCCCAATCCGGTACCCAGGGTGATACCCAATACTTTTGGGGAGCCGTTATGTCTCCCCGCAAACACTTCACCCTGTAGGAATGCCGCAGCGTCGTTGATGAAGCGGATATTTCTTCCCTTTGCACCAATCCGTTCCGCCAACTCCATCCGGATATCCATTCCGTATAGGTTGTCGTACTTATCTTGGTATCTCATGTGTGAAATACCGTTCTCATAATCAAAGGGCCCCGGCATAGCGATTCCGATAAGGGGAGTTGCAGGTGCCAACCGATTTCGGATGACTTCGCGAAAAGGAACTGACCATGCAGATAAAATCGATTTAGCATCTGCATGTGAATTAACGGAATGCCTTACAGTAGACTCATCGATTACTTGCCAAGTATTGGTGTCAACGAGGGCAGCGGTGACATGGGTGCCCCCGATATCCGCAGCTAGTACAAAAGGGTTATTTTGTGTCATAAATCCGGTTTTTGAGTAGGTGGTCGGCCAAAACAAGTGCTGCCATCGCTTCTACGATAATGACCGCTCGCGGTACTACGCAGGGATCATGCCTGCCTCTGCCAGTAATTTCACTGGTTTCTCCGGATTCGTTCACTGTTTGCTGCGGCCGCATGATGGTGGCCACGGGCTTGAACGCTACCCGGAACGTGATGTCCATGCCATTGGAAATCCCTCCCTGTATACCACCAGAGAAGTTCGTCAAGGTTTTTAGTCCCTTGGCATCGTGCTCGGGATTGATGAAAATATCGTTATGTTCGGAGCCTTGCATTTCTGACCCGGCAAATCCCGACCCGTATTCAAACCCGTGTACCGCGTTGATGCTAAGCATGGCTTTGGCAAGGTCGGCATGAAGTTTATCGAAAACAGGTTCACCCAATCCGACGGGTACCCGTTGGATGAGTACGCTGATCCGGCCACCCACGGTATCCCCGGCTTTGCGTATACCATCTATGAAATCGATCATCTCCTTGGCGGTGGCAGGGTCGGCACAACGGACGATATTGTCTTCGCGGATACGGACGAGTTCGTCGAAGGGAAGCAGTTCCAGGTTCGGTGCTTCGATTTTACCGACACCCGAGACATGTGCGAAAATACGGATGCCCGCTTGGCTAAGTAGGCTTTTTGCCACCGCACCGGCCGCCACCCGGGCAGCTGTCTCACGTGCGGACGAACGGCCACCACCGCGGTAGTCGCGAATACCGTACTTTATTTGATAGGTATAATCGGCGTGGGAGGGGCGGTATTTGTCCTTGATGTGGGAATAGTCTTTTGACCTTTGGTCTTCATTGGGAATGAGCATGGCCAGTGGCGTGCCGGTGGTCTTTCCTTCAAATACGCCGGAAAGTACCTGTGCCGTGTCACTTTCCTTACGTTGCGTAGTGATTTTAGACTGGCCCGGGCGGCGCTTATCCAACTCGGATTGGATGAACGACTCATCGATGGTGATATTGGCCGGGCAACCGTCAATAATCACGCCGATGGCTTTCCCATGCGATTCACCAAAAGTGGTTATACGAAATACATCTCCAAACGAATTCCCTGCCATTCTTTTTTTTGACTTTAGACATTTGATGCCAGATACAAGACTTTCCGAATTTAAAAGTCGGGCTAAGATATAACAAATCCCTGTTGTTTCAAATGTTTCCAGAAATCGGGATACGATTTTTCCACGACTGAAGGGTCATTAATCTGCATGTCGCTAAACAACAATGCCAATGGGGCAAAGGCCATGGCCATACGGTGGTCCTCGTACGTGTCAATGGTCAGGCTCCCTGGGCGGAATAACCCATCGGTATGGAGGTGATAAATTGCACCGTCTTCCACTAATTGCACCCCGATTTTGCCGAGCTCGCGCTGCAACGCGGCAACCCGATCAGTTTCTTTGATCCGGAGCGTATGCAAGCCCGTAAACGAAAGGTTGCGTCGTTGTGCGGCGGCGCAGACGATCACCGTTTGAGCCAAGTCGGGGCATTCGGTGAAATCAAGCGGCTTTTCCGTTTCGGTCGTATTGAATGTAGCCTTCTGGATGCGTAGCCCTCCGTTTTCAAACGTCGACAACACGCCGAAATCGGCCATGATGGATGCTATAGCTGCGTCGCCTTGGAGGCTGTGCTGCTTTAAGTTGGGCAGAAACAGGTCAGCCTTTTCTGCCAGCGCCACCATTGCATACCAATACGATGCGGCGCTCCAATCAGGCTCCACTACCAATCGGCAAGGTTTGGCCCGTTGCGGTGTGACGGATATGGTATTGCCTTCCCAACTATGGGAAATGCCTGCTTCTGCCAGCATGTCGAGTGTCATGGTCAGATAGGGGCGTGACGTGAGCTCACCTTCGATTTGCAGTTCCAGTCCGTTAGGGAGCGCGCTGGCAATAAGCAACAATGCCGACAGGTACTGGCTGCTTACGTTACCTTTAATCCGTACCGCCGTAGCTCGCTGTGCCAATCCGCCTTGAATGGTCAGCGGCGGGTAACCAGGTTGTCCGGCATATTCGATATCGGCGCCCAATGTGTTCAGTGCCTCCACCAACATGCCAATCGGCCGTTGCTGCATCCGTTCACTTCCGGTGAGGTGGTACCGGCCGGCGGTAGTCGTTAAATATGCGGTTAGAAACCGCATCGCCGTGCCGGCCGGGCCAATGTCGATAAGCGCTTCGGAATCCGGGCGCATGGCCTCCACTTGATCAAGCGCCCGTTGGAGTGTTACTGTGTCGGCGGCCTCGGAAAGGTTTTCGATCGACACATTACCGTTGCCAAGTGCTCCAATGATTAGTGCCCGATTGCTCTCGCTTTTAGAGCCCGTAAGTTGAACCGTACCACCGAGGGATTTAGCTGGATGGGAAAGCATGATTGACCGACCTGCCATTACGCCTCCGCTGCAGGTGTGGTGTTCATGATTTCATTCTGCTTGCGAATGGATTCGTTGTGGATCAACTCCAGCAGTTTTACGGTAAAGTCTTTGTCCAGCTTGAGCGCCTGGGCAACGTTACTGCGCTTTTGGATGATTTCGTCCCATCGGCTTACCTGAAGTATGGTTACGTTGTTGTCGCGTTTGTATTCGCCGATCTTCTCAACGATTTTCATCCGGTCGCTCAGGATTTTGATGATTTGGTCGTCTAGCTTATCGATGTCTTTTCGGAATCCCGCTAATTTATCTTCGAAGACTGGATCGTTGGATTCCGCGTGCCGCGCCACCAGGTTGGTGATGAGTTCGGCCAATGCTTGGGGGGTTACCTGTTGTTTAGCATCGGTCCATGCCACGGAAGGATCGATATGCGATTCGATGATGAGCCCCTGCATATCCATATCCAATGCTTTTTGTGCAATGTAAGGGATTAACTCGCGGTTGCCGCAGATGTGGCTGGGGTCATTGATCACCGGAAGGTCGGGAACCATGGTCTTCAGTTGGATAGCCAGATCCCACATGGGCTCATTGCGGAATGCCGTTTTTTCGTAGGAGGAGAAGCCGCGGTGTATAGCACCTAACTTTTTGACGCCGGCGCGGTTCACGCGTTCTAGCGCACCGAGCCACAATGACAGGTCTGGGTTGACTGGGTTTTTGACCAATACGGGTACATCAACGCCCTTTAGCGCGTCGGCAATTTCCTGTACGGTGAACGGATTCGCCGTGGAGCGTGCACCGATCCAAAGAATATCCACGCCTGCAGCGAGCGCCTCTTCGACGTGCTTGGCGGTTGCCACTTCGGTAGTGATGGGGAGGCCAGTTTCCTCTTTCGCCTTGCGAAGCCATTGGAGGCCGACGCTTCCGATACCTTCGAATTCACCCGGCCGCGTACGTGGCTTCCAGATGCCAGCACGGAGTACATTGACTTTGCCTGTGTTGGCAAGCAGATGGGCAGTAGCAAGAACCTGTTCTTCCGTTTCGGCGCTACACGGCCCAGCGATGACCAATGGTAAGTCGCCGGTATC
>CAZTJY010000117.1:0-12489 GCA_964613725.1 uncultured Parapedobacter sp.
ACTGTGCTTGGATACTTTCGACATAGATAATGATACACTCGCGCTGCCTATCAACCGATACGACACGGAAGCGATCATCCGCATCCAGGATTATTTTTTCGGCATTCATCTGCCATTTTAAACGGATGTGCTATCGGGATATGTATGGTCTAGCACCAAAAGTGGGGCAGAACTGTAATCTTACCCTAACTAGCTACACCCAAAACTAAAGAATTCCAATCAGATTTGTTGTTGTTGTCCTGTTGTAATGTGGGAAACTGGCACTGGCCATTGAGCGCTGGGAGTTTTCCATATTTCAACAGGAATTCTGTCGGCGTTAGATTGCCTAACGATGAATGCGGCCGTTCATTATTGTACATCCATGCCCACGCATTGGCGTAGTTCCGTATGGTTGGAAGATTATCGAACATATAGCTATCTAATACGTCCTGACGGAAAGTCCTGTTGAACCGCTCGATCAGACTGTTCTGCGTAGGCTTCCCCGGCTGGATAAACTCCCATTCAATGCTATTTTCAAAACACCAGCCCGTCATTGCCGCAGACATGAACTCCGGCCCATTGTCCGAGCGTATCTTCTCGGGTTTGCCCCGCCACTGGACCAATTTCTCCAGTTCGCGGATCACACGGTGGGCCGGAAGGCTCGTATCCACGGAAATGGACAGCGCTTCGCGGTTGAAATCGTCAATGATATTCAACGTACGGATTGTCTTGCCGCTGGCCAGTGTATCGTGCATGAAATCAAGGCTCCAGGTGATATTAGGAGCCACGGGGCACAATAACGGAGCTTTTATGCGGGCCGGTAGGCGCTTCTTCCGTTTATTGCGAAGATGGAGAGGGACCTATTATGGAAGAACAGATACATGAAAGCAACGATTTCTTTAATTACCGGAAGGAGCATTGGGCCACCCGGTTGTACTACTCGGCGTTTTTCGGGGGATTGATTGCAACGAATGGCTTCAGCATCAAGCGAAATGTTGTTGAAACGCTAGGACATTGGGATTTCGCATATGATTTCGTCGTGTGTACGGGGTTGGTCTACCTGACTGTTTACTTCATATACTGGGTGTGCCTCATTCTCGATAAAGCGCTCCCTTGGGAAAAGAATCCGGACAATCGGTTCATCGCCCAGCTCATATTGGGTGTTATGATCGGGTATCAGTTCATGGAGCTGCTGAATAGTTTGTATGTGGCCTATGGTGGGCAGAACCTATTACATACGCAAAAGCGTAAGACAGAAATACCCATATCGTTATTGCTTTCCCTGACGGTCAATTGCTATTACTTCGGAATTTACTTTGCCGAGAAGCATTTCAAAAAAAAGGTTAAAAAGCGGGATGACATTGGCGACCCGTCAGGTGCCACTGAAAACCTTGGCAATGGGGGTAGCGGCAATACGGATCAGCCATCCGAAGAGGAACTTACTACTGATCCTTCCCTTCATCAATCCGGTGTCGAATCGCCGATATACCAGCCCGAAAAAGAAAAGCTACCATTGATTACTTATTCCGATGGTGAGCGGATACTCCTTAAGCATCTCGATATTGCCGCTGTTGGTCTGGAAAACGGCAACCTGGCCATATACACATTTAGCGATAAGTGCTACTACGATACCATGCCACTAAAGCATTTTTTTGAATTATTGGATCCGAATGATTACTATCACACCAGTCGGCAGACTATCGTACACCGGGGTGCAGTGAGAAGCATAGCACCCAGCAAAACCAAGAAAGGCGGGGTAGAAGTATCACTTACGATTGATGCAGAAATCCGCATTGAGGTGGCAGCACGCAGTGTAGCGCGTTTTAAGGCATGGTTAGCCGCGGGTAGCCCGCCGTCGGCGCGGAAGCGTTCTATTCCGGTTCCGATGCTTTTTTAGGTGATTGTATTGGTAAAGCCGTAAAACAACCCGACTTACGCGTATCCGCAATGGCTAAACTCTTAAATATTATTCGGAAATTTGTGTCTTTGTAAAAGAAAGATAACCAGAAAAAAAATTGGAGGAGAGCCGATGACATTCCAGGAAACCATCAATCAAGACAAACCGGTATTGGTCGACTTTTTCGCCGAATGGTGCGGACCCTGCAAAACGCAGGCTCCACTACTAGAGGAGCTGAAAGGACGCATGGGAAATGAGGCCACCATCATCAAGGTGGATGTAGACAAGAACCCGCAAGCGGCAGCTAAATTCGGCATACGGGGTGTGCCCACGTTGATTATTTTCCGGAAGGGTGAAATAAAATGGCGGCAGTCCGGCGTTTTCCCCACCAATGAATTGGAACGCCTACTACGCGAAAACGCGTAACGTCAATTTGCCGCGCGGGCGCTAAATTTCCCAGATATTTATACCTTTGGGGTTTAACACGAAACAAAGCACCAATGACAAGACCCGCCACCAACCTCGCCTGCGGGGTGATGATGATAGCTATTTTGGCCGCATGCAATCCCCAATCCGATGTGCAGAAAACACAATCGGGATTGGATAGACGAGATTTCCAAACGGTGGTAAACGGTGACTCGACCGACTTGTACGTGATCCGCAATGCAAACGGCATGGAGGCTTGCATAACCAACTACGGCGGCCGGATCGTTTCGTTGATGGTGCCTGATGCAACGGGTGAATTCCGTGACGTGGTGCAGGGGTTTGCCCATATAGACGATTATACCACCGAACCTTCTTCCTTTGGTGCCACCATGGGCCGCGTGGCCAACCGCATAAACAACGGCCGCTTCGTGTTGGATGGCGATACAATACAGCTCGACCGCAACAGCGGCCAACACACCATCCATGGCGGTGGCGAGGGCTGGCGGAGCCAGGTGTTTGCTGCCGACCAACCCAACGATAGTACGTTGGTGCTCGCGTACATATCGCCCGACGGCGAAAGCGGTTTCCCCGGTGAGGTAACCGTAAGCGTGACGTTTGCCGTAAACCAACGCAACGAACTGGCCATCAACTACCAGGCGGTAACCACCGAAAAGACGGTTATCAACCTCACCAACCACAGCTTTTTTAACCTAGCCGGCGATCCCGCCAAAACGGTGCTGGATGATGTGTTGTACGTAAACGCTACCCAATATACACCGTTGGATACCACACTCATCACCACCGGCGAAATACAGCCCGTAGCGGGCACACCTTTTGACTTTACCGAACCGGTACCCATCAGCACGGCACTGGCGCGCGACACATCGCACGCGCAGCTGCGCATAGCAAGCGGTATAGATCATAACTTTGTGTTACATACCAACGGCAGCATCGATGAACTGGCGGCTCGCCTCTATGCGCCCACCAGCGGTATCGCCATGGAGGTATATACCACCGAACCGGGTATGCAGGTGTATACCGGAAACATGCTCGATGGTGCGCGTACCGGTAAAGAGCAGGTGCCGTATGGTAAGCAGTCGGCCATTTGCCTCGAAACCCAGCATTTCCCTGATGCGCCAAATAAACCCCATTGGCCTACCACCGTGCTCGAACCGGGTGAAACGTATGAAAGCACGTGCATTTACCGGTTTTCGGTGATAAACGAATAGGTGTCGGCGCCCCTGCCGCACGTTGGAAATGTAAAAAAATGTTAAAAAATAAAACTTTTTAAATAAAAATACGTTATTTGCGCTTTTTCAGCGTGTGATTGATTTGTGGTGGCGATGGCTGCCGATTAACTTAAAAGAATACCGAATCAGCTTTTGGAGATTCTAACTACCTATAACAAGAAATGACCTCAAGAAAAAATGTACTTGCACTTGTTGTGCTCGGTGTGATTGTTTTGGGCGCCACTTTTATTTCCCTTTCATCTTTCGACGCTACTCCTGAGCAGCCATTGGCTATAGTGGAACCTGTTTCAGTCGAAAACAATGAGTTGCTGTATGGACTCGCTATCGATGGGTTCGACATCGAAACGGAAACAATAAAGCGAAACGAATTCTTGTCGGACATCCTGCAACGATATCAGATCGATATGCAAAGCATAGCCGTGGTCGCAGAGAAAGCGAAAGCGGTATTTGATGTTCGGAAAATTGCGGCAGGGCATGATTATACCGTTTTCAAAGATAAATCGGGTAAGGCACATTATTTCGTGTACCAGCCCAACCCGATTGATTACGTCGTCTACGATCTGCGTGAAAGCACGTCGGTATACAAAGGGCAACGGCCGGTGGATACCAAACTGGAAACGGTGGCGGGCGTTATCCAAAGTTCGCTCTATGAAACATTGGAGGCAAACGGTGCCAGCCCTGATTTGGCCGTGCAGTTGGCCGAAATCTATGGCTGGGCGGTCAATTTCTACCGCATCAATAAGGGCGATTGGTTCAAGCTGGTGTATGAGCGCAAGTATGTGGATGGCGAGCCTGTGGGTCCGGGTCGGATAGAATCCGCGATTTTTGGGCACAACGGAAAAGAATATCAAGCTTTTTATTTTGAAGGTACCGATGACGAGCGTGGGGCCTATTATGACGAGAATGGCAAAAGCCTGCGCCGTACATTCCTCAAAGCGCCGTTGAAGTACAGTCGCATATCATCGCGATACTCGTTACGGCGGTTCCATCCCGTGCAACGCCGGTGGAAAGCACATTTGGGTACTGATTTTGCAGCGCCTCACGGTACGCCGATCGTGGCCACTGCTGCTGGTGTGGTAGAAGCATCCGCCTATGGCAGCGGTAATGGCAATTATGTCAAAATTAAACACGACAATGTGTATACCACGCAATACCTCCACATGAGCAAGCGTGCCGTGAAGCGGGGTCAACGCGTGAGCCAAGGTCAGGTGATCGGGTATGTAGGAAGCACCGGGCTGGCAACAGGCCCCCACGTTTGCTACCGCTTTTGGAAGCACGGGAAGCAGGTGGATGCGCTGGCGCAGGTGTTTCCGCCTTCGGAGCCGATCAGTGAAAAATACCGTGCAGCCTTTAACCGGATACTGAGTACCCAACAGCAGGTGTTGGCATCCATAGGATTCGAGAAGGGACAGAGTAACCTGGAAGCGTACAGCACGTTGGCATTCCACATCGACCAGCTTTTCGAGCCTGCTGAAAAGGATAGCACCTTGGTGGGTGGCTTTGGCTTTACGGCCCGCGTACTCTAACCCTGTCGGTTTAGGTGTTCCGCTTTTTAATCAAGATTTTCTTTCCCTTTACAAGCATGCGCATACTCGACCGTTTGAGGGAGATATTGGTTTCCAGTTGTTCATTCAACGTATCAGCGACGTTATAGGCAGCTAGGATATTTTTATAGTGTAGCAACCCGACGACGGTGTTACCTCGCGCTGCCAACACCGGTAAAACATCCACGTTTTCTTGGGTCATTTTATGGATGGCTTCTTTGAGGCTGTTCGTAGCCCGTAAGTAAGCAGGCTGCCTTTTGATTAGTGATTTAATGGGTTGCCCCTTATCCTGGTGATGGGAGAATATACTAGACGAGCTGACAATGCCGATGTATTGGTAATCCGGATCCACCACGATGTAGTAATTTTCAGTGAGTCCCTCGGTGGTCGACCAGTTACGCAGTTCTTCGATGGTATTATCGCCCTCGATAACGGTGCTGGTCTGTTCGATGGCTTGGCCGACGGTCAGCTGGTTAAGCTGGTCGGGTTGGTATGAATCGGGGGTATGGATACCCCGGCGCGTGATTTTCTCAGTCATGATGGTGGTATCCATAAACAAATATGACACGAGGTATGCGCCTACGCACGATCCCAGCAGCGGTAGCATGGCATTGAACTGCCCTGTGGTCTCCAGCGCGAAGACGATGGAAGTAAGCACGGCGCGGGAGGCTCCTGCAAATAGGGCAGACATGCCCACCAATGCCGCTAGTGGAAGGCTGATGCCACATGTAGGGAAGAGGGTGAGCAATACGTGGCCACATAATCAGCCAATGGCAGCTCCGATGGTGAGCAATGGCGCCAACGTACCGCCCGATGTGCCGCTGCCGAGGGCGATGACCCATGATAGGAACTTGAGCAGACACAATGACAATACCACGGCCAACGGAAGGCTGTTGTTGAGCAGGTCGGTGATGTTTTCATAACCAACGCCTAGTGTACGGGGGGCAAAATAACCTACGATACCTACCGCAAGTCCGCCGATTGCCGGCCACCACATCCAATGGAACGGTAGCCGTTCGAATGCGTCTTCTACCCAATATACGGCTTTGGTGATGCCGATGGAAAGAAACCCGATAGCAATGCCAATGATGCTGTAACTAAGGATAGCCGGATTGGATGCCGTAGGTATGATATGCTCCAATGCAAAAACGGGCGTGGCACTGAACAGGAAATGGTGCCCAGCCGCACCGGTGATGCATGCCAGCGATACGGCAATGAGCGATTTGGGTGTGAATTCGAAAAGCAGTAGTTCGATGGCGAGGAAAATGGCCGCTACCGGGCTGCCAAAGATGGCCGTCATACCCGCCGTGGCACCAGCAGCAAGCAGGATTTTACGCTCGGAGTTCGAAATCTTGAGTATTTGGCCTAGCGTGGAGCCCAATGCGCCACCTGTAGCAATGATGGGCCCCTCCGCACCGAATGGCCCACCGGTACCGATGGCGATGGCTGACGAGATAGGTTTCAGGTAGGTGATGGAAGGCCTGATTTTACTTTGGTTGGTCAACACCTGCTCCATGGCTTCCGGAATGCCGTGGCCCCGGATGGCCTTGGAACCATATAGTGCCATCAAACCCACAATCAATCCCCCGATGGCAGGAATGACAATCACCCATATACCCAAGTCGGCCCCCCATGGGCTACCCTCGTGGAAGGAAAATGTACCGTAAAATGATAGGTTGGTGATTAGGTTGACAAACAGCACCAGAAACTTGGCAATAAAGCTGATCAGTGCGGCGATGGCCACCGTATAGGCGGCGATAACGATGATGCGGGTTTTGTTCGGTAATGCTGATGAATGGAGCCCTTCCGAACCAAGGGTGTCGTTTAGCGACATCGAGATGGGGATGCCGGCTTGATTTTTTGAAGCCATAGTTGGCAACAAAAGTAGGATTTCTAGTAGTTTTCTGGTTAGGCAAATTGAAAAACCCCGGCGATTCACATCGGCGGGGGTTCTACTAACTAAACTAAACAACTATATAAACAAACCATATATAGACTTTATAGATCTTGCGGCGGCTCCACGGCCGCCACGGCGTAATCCGCAACGACTCGCCGCCAGTCTTCGCGCTCGGGGATGTGTGGTTTGCGTTTGCCGAAGAACTGGACGATGAGATTGCCGTCGGTGTCAAAAGCTTCGAGGCTGGTGACGATGCCGTAGTCGGTTGGCTTTTTCACCAGCCACACATCGGCAATCGCGTCCTCACGCAGTGCTGGTGAGCGGAAGCCGCGGGCGTATGCGGCACGGATATCAACCGATGGGCTCAACTTGAACTTGGTGTTGAGCGATGGGATTACCGGCGGTGCATCGTATACCGAATTTTTGATGAAACGTAAGCCAGGCCGGATATTCATCCATACGGTGGGTTTGATTTCCGACGAGAAGAAAAAAGCGTAGTCATTGATGCGCGGACTACCTGCTATCCGTTGCCCCGTGCCGCTATTGCTCGCAACTTCGATACTCGGTTGGAAAGACACCCTGTCGGATAGCTTGTATTGCAATGTGCCCCGGAATACGGCGGAAGTGAACCCTGCAGTATCCTGCTCGCCGGCGCCGGTGGTCAATTCGGATGTGCCGGTTCGGAAATCGTGGCGAATAGTCCGGGTGTGCCGTTGGTAGTCCTGGTAGGAAGCAGCACCCGAAAAGCTCGTGTGTTCGCTCAGGCTCCAATGCGTTTGCAGCGTATGCGTATAACGGGTAGAGAGATAGTCTTTGTCGACCGCCGCACCCGTGTTTGGATTCATGGCCCCGGGCGTATAGATGTCTTCATCGAGGAAATCCAACCGATACCAAGTGTCGACCTTGGCCGTACGGCGGCCCAACGTGCCCGACACCAGCCATTGGTCTTTGGGATTCCAATCCAATGTGCGCCCGTTACTGAGGCCCTGCCAGCCGCCGAAATTATTGCGGCTTCCCGACGCTTTCACTAACCAGCCCCGATGTTGCCAATTGATACCGATGTTGCCATTGTGCGTGCCCTCATTATAGAAGGCGCGGTACTCGTTGCCCGCACTTTCTTCCTGAATACGGGCGGTAATCAGCAGGTTGTCGCCGTCCAGCCCCTTTTTGGTGATGATATTGATCACTCCCGCCAGGGCGTCCGTACCGTAGGTAACGGACATGGGGCCTTCTACCACTTCGATGCGATCGATGTTGTTCACGTCCACCTGGCTAAGGCTTTGTTTAGTGGCACCACGGTCCACTAACGGTATCCCATCCACCAATACCTTTACATTTTGCCCAGACATGCCCATGAGCTGGATGTCCGACTCGCCTAGTGTCAGGTCGTTCGAAAATCGCATGCCCAGTTGGGTGTTCAAGATATTTTCTACGGAAGTGGGCGCCCGCAAGCGGATTTGTTCGTTGGTGATGGTGCGTACCCGATAAACCGAGTTTTTGATGGATTGTGGCTCATACTGGCCGGTTACCACCACTTCGTCCAACGTACGTACACCCAAGGAATCTCCCCGCGTTTCGGTGTCGGCTGTCTGCGCAAACGCAAAACAAGGCGCAACTAGGACGAATAAGAAACGAACAATCAGTTTGCCTATTATTTAGACTCTTTATAAACAGTGAGCAAACATATAGGTTATTAAGACTAATTCCAAACAATTATTTATTTTTTTAAAAGGAATATAAGAAAAGGGGCTGTCTAAAAAGGCGGCCCCTTTTATTTTTGTCGATACCAGTGATTCCGCTTGGTGGTGTAAGTGCAGAGGTTATTTGTTATGCAGCCTTCCCGGTTCGGCTATAATGATTCGGGCATAAGTGGTATAATTTCAAAGGAGAAGGGCTACAGGGGTTATCGGGGCGGTTATTTTCACTGTTTTTGGCCTTTGCGGCCATTTTCCTCAGGTTGTGCCCGATGGCCATGAGGGCGAACTCAATACCGACGCCCGCCAGTCCTTTCAGGGTGAACCTGTTGAAGCCGTTGTTGCTTTTGAGCTGGCCGAAGGCCGCTTCCGGTTCGATGGGCCTCTTGCTCCGGTGCATCAGCCCGCGCTGGGATGTCAGCAGTTCCCGTGCCTTTGCCCTGAGTTCATTCAGCCGGTGGTTCACCATGATTATCCGGTCCTCTTTGCTGCTGTGGCACATTCCCCTCATCGGGCAGCCCTCGCACCGTTTTGCGCGGTAATAGCTTATCTGCGACACATACCCGTTGCCGCTCACCTTTCTGCCCTGCCTGTACCTCTCCATCCGTTGCCCCATCGGGCATACGTAGAAGTCTCTCTCTTTATTGTAGAACAGGTTCTGTTGAAGAAACGGATTGTTCCTGTAAGCGCGCTTCTGCTCCTTATGGAAGTAATTGTATTTGACGAACGCTGTTATCCCCTTGGTTTTCAGCAGTTCGTAGTTTTCCTCGCTGCCGTATCCCGAATCGGCCACCACCTCTTTGCTCTGGGTGCCGTATTGCTGCCGGAAGCCATCCAGGTGGCCTTCCAGCGTGGTGGTGTCACCCGCCGTTTGGTGGATGCTGTAATGGGTGATGAACTGTTCTTCCGTACTGATCTGCGCGTTGTAGGCCGGCTTGAGCTGCCCGTTCTGCATGTGGTCGTCCTTCAGCCGCATGAAAGTGGCATCCGTATCGGTTTTGCTGTAACTGTTGCGGCCACCGAGCCTTTCCAGCTGCTGCTCGTACCGCTCCAGGCGCGGCAGGTGGTCTTCCTGCAGTTTTTTGAGCTGTTTCTGGGTACTCTTCGGGCTGTCCTTCAGTTTGCTGTTCAGTTCGGATAGTTTGGCTTTCAGTGCCCCGCTGTCGATGGGCTTTGCTGCCCCGTCCTGCTTCAGCCCCGCCTGGTCAGCCTTAATCTGGCTTTCGATATCGGCCAGAACCGAGGCGATCTTCGTTCCCAGCTTCGCCTTGTTCTTCTCCACCGACCCCTTCCACACGAAGGTATAGCGGCCGGCGGCCGACTCGATCTTCGTGCCGTCTATGTACTGCACTTCAAGACTGACATAGCCCAACTCCTGCAGCATCCGCACCACATCGGCGAAAAGCTGCTGGATATGCCCTTTAAGCCGCTTGCCCCGGAAATAATTGATCGTCCGGAAATCCGGTGTGCTGTTCCCCGACAGCCACATGAAATGGATGTTCTCCTGCAGGGCCTTCTCGATTTTCCGGCACGAGTAAATGTTGCTCAGGTAGCTGTAAAACAGCACCTTGACCAGCATCCGCGGATGGTAACTCGATGTGCCGCCACCTTTGTACTGCGAAATGATGTGGGAAAGGTCCAGTCCGTCAACCACCTGGCTGACAAGCCGGACCGGGTGGTCAGATGGGATCCGCCCGAAAATATCCTCCGGAAATAGACCCGGACTGTTGGACGGTAACGGTTTGAATCGTATATTGTTCTTCATTGTTATTTGACACCTCTAAGATAACAATCTTGGAGCTACAATGAAAAATCCCCGGCCGCTTTTGACCGGGGATTTTCTTTAATGAGACTTTTTAGACAGCCTCTTTTCGTTTTATAGGGTTCGCCGAAATTCACCCAAGTTCGACAAAAAGAACTCCCAAAAGAACCCCCGATGCCTTGTGTGTCCGCCCTATATCTGCTATCTTGCATTATTGTTTAACGGTTTAAAATCAGAGGATTATGAGCAGAACGGTAAAAATCGAATGTGGCATAAGTTTCCGTCTAAGGGAAACGGGAGCCACCAAACCCACGCCGATAACGTGCTTCGTGGAGTACAGTCTTGATATTGGCGAGTGCAAACTTAGCAAGGTCATCGGCAGAGGAAAGAATTGCCCCCGCCGCTTCCATTGAAGCTAAATCCCAATTTTTCACCTTTTTGCTGGCGCTGTTCCTTGCTTGAACCAGTCTGTCAGATACATTTTCCCGCTTTGTGGTCGTTGACGTCATGCCTAACGGAATAAAAATCTGTTTCTGCAACAACGATTCATAATCGGTATCCTGTTTCTTTGTCAACAGATACCCTAATAATGCCGTCCCCAAATTAGAATAACTGAATGTTGTTTGGGGAATGGTCTTTAATTTTATACCCTTGCGGAGGTACTTATTGAATTTCCTTTCGTTATAGCCGTAATAGGGATTCCCATTTTTTTATGGAACGGCCATAAATAGGCCGATAGCAATTCACTTCCAATTATCGACCTTACAAGGTTACTTGGCAGTCGTGGCAACCCAGAGGTATGGTTGGCCAAAGAAACCATGGTTATGGGTTGTCCGTTTTTTTCCGCACCGTTGATTGGTACCGTTGAAACCGACTTGATGGGAGTATCCAAGCCTACTACTCCTTGATGTAACGCATGGGAGAGCAGTGTGGAGGTAAATACCTTTGTGATAGAACCGATTTCAAAGACCGATTCGTGGTTGTCAACAGAAAGCCAATTCTTCTTCTCTCTCCTAAATCCCCAAAAGTTGACCTTTCCATCTTTGACAATGGCGACCGAAATTTCGGCATTATTGGGCAACGTTTTTTTTAGCACGCCAAGAAGCGAATCGATTTCCGTTGTCTGTATGTTGGAAACAGCATAAATCGGATGGGTCAGGAAGATTGACATGAACGAACAACAGAATAAAATACGGCAATTACGGACAATATTATACATGGGTGCTAAAAGTGATATCATCCAAATATACATTTTTTAGCGTTCTATATTTCCAAACAGTATTGCCACAAACTCTTCAACGCCACGGGAAGCCCCGAATTAAGGCAGTTCGAAGCCTACAACGAACACAAGGTGCTGGACTATCTGAAAAGCATCTGTCCCGACACGGATTTTCCCAAAGGGAAGTTTGTCTACAACATAAAGAAACGTTAGTATTGTATCGAAACGGAAGTCAAGGTCGTATATATAGATATATTAATTCACATTATTTTTATAAACCATGAAGCACCTTTATTTATTATTTACCGTACTTGTCATTTCCGCATGTTCAAAGGAGGAGGGATATGGCTCTTTTAATCTCAAAGATGGGCAAGAGGTAGAACTACTGGTAAGTCACCGCTATGGAGCGGTCGGTGATATTCCTTTACTATTGCCACAAAATGAATCTCCACAACTACCACTTTCTGGATTTGACGATAGGGAAGCTGGCTATACTTATAGAGTGAAAGCGAAGATGGTTGCTTACAAAGGCCCCCAAATGATGGACGGAGGCCCCATGAGCCATCTTAAGTTTATCAAAGTTATCAGCAAAGAGAAATATGAGGGTAACGAACCTTTTGAATTATCCATTGTGCGGTCGATTGTGCCTGGGCCGGACTTAATATGGCTTCAAAAAGAAGAAGACAGCTACCTGTATCTTCTCGACACCGGAGCCAAGATGAAACTCACCTACACGGATGAAGAGGTAGGAGAACGGTTAGCTGAAATTTGGGAATACAATCAGGCGAATTTTCGATATGATAACTCACCGACAGTGTTGG
>CAZTJY010000118.1:0-12465 GCA_964613725.1 uncultured Parapedobacter sp.
TCCACCAATATCGAAAAGCCAGATGATCCGAAAACCCGGTGGACCACTGGTGAGTCCATTGACGGCAAAGGCCAATTCAAATTTGAACATCTCCGCGCCATGGGCGAGGAGCCTGTGCTGCGACCACCGATGAAGGCGGGCCATGCACAGAAAGAGCAAATGTAAATCGTCCGTTATGGTGGCAATGAATATCGAGGTCCGCGCCCTGTGAGGCGTACAACTTCCGCTCGCTGGAAGACCCCGTATTGTTAGGAAATAGTACAATGGTTCCATGGTGGGAAGCGTGTTCCCAATAGGGCGAAGGGGCGGAGGAACCCGTCTGGCGCAGATGAACGGTAAAAGGTCGACTTATTGCTCTACGGGAAGTATAAAAAAGTAGGTTATGAAAGCCGGTCGTATCGAGAAGGTCAGGCATTCGCTCGAACTGGAGGAAAAATTGAGCAGCCAGCTGAACGATTGGAAAGCGCAGAAAATCGGTGCGCTGGCCATCATGGCAGTTATCGTACTAACCGCCCTCGGACTCTTCGGCAATGGCCTGTTGAGTGCCAAGAAAGTTGACCGGGCGGGTATAGCGCTGCAATATGAGGGGTTTTTGCGGCGTACAAAAGAAATGGACATCCAATGGCGGATTACTAACGGGCAGCAACCGGTAATCCGTATTCCGATGGATTACCTTGCGCAGTTCAAAATCGAGAAGATTGTGCCCGAGGGATATCGGACGCAGTTAACTGATGCATACGTTACCTACACGTTCGATGCCGACCAGCCGGTGGGTACCATTATCCATTTTTACCTAACCCCCCAACAAGCGGGCGCAGTCGCCGGTGTATGGGCAGTTGGCTCGCAACGTTTTCAAATCAAACATTTTATTTATCCATGATATGGAATTGATTCTACGTGGCGTAGCCGTCTACTTGTTTTTGCTGGTGCTGTTCCGCATATTGGGTAAGCGCAGTTTGTCGGAGACCACGACCTTTGATTTCGTGCTGTTGCTGATTGTCGGTGAAGCGACACAGCAAGCCTTATTGGGCAATGACTTCTCGGTAACCAATGCGCTCGTATTGATCACCGTGCTTATGGGCGTAGACATCATCTTCGTCAAACTGAAAGGCCGGTATAAGAAAGTTGATCGCCTGTTGGAGGGTACGCCGCTGATTTTGGTCGATCACGGAAAACCGCTGGCCGCACGCATGAAAGAATCGCATGTGGATGCGGAAGACATCATGGAAGCGGCACGCCTAAGCCACGGGCTCGAACGGCTGGAGCAAATTAAGTATGCAGTATTGGAGCGCGATGGCCAGATCTCCATCATCCCGTCGGCATAGCCCGTAACGGCTATTGGTTTACCGGCTCGATGGTGAAACCCGCCTGTTGTACCGTTTCCCTGATCTGTTGCGCGGACGCGCCGGTGGCCGATACGGTCAGTATCTTGTCTTTATTGTCGGTGTCTACCTCCCAATGTGTGATACCGTCTAACCGGTCGAGATGCGGCGTTACGGCGGCCACACATCCGCCACAGTTGATGTTGGTCTTGAACTGCAAATGTTGATTGTTATTTTCCATCTTGTTTGGATTTGTCGTTAATGAATCGTTTATCTTTTTCCATTTCAGTCGCAAGCTGTTGCTTACCACGCTCACGCTGCTCAAGGCCATCGCCGCCCCGGCAATCATGGGGTTGAGCAAAAAACCATTGATGGGGTACAATATCCCCGCTGCAATAGGGATGCCAATCAGGTTGTAAATGAACGCCCAGAATAGATTCTGTTTGATGGTCGCTACGGTCTGCTTCGACAGCCGGATGGCCTGCGGTATTTTGGTCAGGTCGGAAGAGATGATGGTCATCTTTGCGACATCCATCGCAATATCGCTGCCTTTGCCCATGGCGACGCTGACATCGGCCGTAGCCAATGCGGTGCTATCGTTAATGCCATCGCCCACCATGGCTACGGTTTTACCCTGCCGTTGGAGTTCCTTCACGAAATCTGCTTTGTGCTGGGGCAAAACCTCCGCTTGGTAATGCCCGATACCCGTTTGCTGCGCAATGGCCTTGGCGGTGGCTTCATTGTCGCCCGTAAGCATGTATAGCGCGATGCCCATGTCCTGCATTTGCTTGATGGCCGAGACGGAAGTTTCCTTAATCTGGTCGGAAATGGCCAGTACGGCCAGCGTTTGCGTGTGGTTTGCAAACCAGATGACCGTTTTCGATTGGTTACCCCATTCGTCAGCCTGCTGTTGCAGTTGGGGCGCAATGGAAATACCATGCTCCAGCAGCAACCCCTTGTTCCCGGCGAAATACGTTTCGCCGTGGTAAACCGCTTTCACGCCCTTGCCGGTCACGCTCTCAAATGCGGTTAAATCTACCGGATTCGCCTCGCCGAGGTGGTTAGACACGGCCGCTGCTAACGGGTGTTCGGACTGTTTTTCCAAGCTAAGCAACACCTGTTTTGCCTCATCGTCGTCGTTCAGCCATTTCGCACCGGTTACTTCGGGTTTGCCTTCGGTGATGGTCCCGGTTTTGTCCAGCACCACGGCGTTCACTTTTTTCGCCAGCTCCAGGCTTTCGGCATCTTTGATGAGTATCCCGTTTTCAGCAGCTTTACCCACACCCACCATAATCGCCGTGGGGGTGGCCAGTCCCAAGGCACAGGGGCATGCGATGACCAGTACCGTAATGGCTGCCAAAAGCCCGTGTACTATCCCGTTGTCGCCGCCCAATGCCACCCACAGGATGAAGGTAAGCAGGGCGATGCCCATGACGATGGGCACGAAAATGCCGGCGATCTGATCAACGAGTTTCTGTACCGGGGCTTTGCTGCCCTGCGCATCCTGCACCATGTTGATGATCTGGGCAAGCATGGTTTCCTTGCCTACCTTCACCGCTTTGAACCGGAAGCTCCCTTTTTGGTTGATGGTGCCCGCAAAGACCTTTTCGTCTGCCGCTTTAAGCACAGGCAGGGGTTCGCCACTCAACATGCTTTCGTCTACATACGAGCTGCCGGTCAAGACCATTCCGTCCACCGCGATCTTTTCCCCGGGCTTCACCAACACCACGTCGCCCACCTGCACGTCTTCAATGGCGGTTTGCTGTTCGCGGCCGTCAGGCAGCACCAAGGTTACGGTTTTCGGCTGCAGGCCCATCAGCTTCTTGATGGCCGACGAGGTGTTGCCTTTGGCCCTTTCCTCCAATAGTTTCCCAAGCAGGATAAAGGCCACGATGACGGCCGCCGCTTCGAAATACACATGTGCCTCAAGGCCCCGTTGGTGCCAGAACTCGGGCATCAGCATATTAAAGACGCTGAATAGGTAGGCGATGCCGGTGCTCAATGCCACCAGGGTGTCCATGTTGGCTTTACGGTGCTTGGCCTGTTTCCAGGCATTCCGGTAGAAATCCCGGCCCAACCACAGCACCACGGGCGTGCTAAACAACCACATGATTTCATTGGCGTAGGGCATGGTCATGAAAAACATACCGATAGCCACCACCGGTAAGGAGAGCGCAACGGCCCAGGTGGTTTTTTGTTTCAACGACCGGAATTGCTGTTCGTGGAGGGCTTCCAGTGTCGCTTGTCGGGTGTCCTCGCTTTCGAGGAGCAAATCATAGCCCACCGACCGGACGGCTTCCTGCAAGGCAAGCGGAGTCGTCAGGCCCGGTTTATACGCTACCGACAGCGTCGCCGTTGCAAAATTGACCGATGCATCGACCACCCCCTCAGCCGATTTGGCCATGCTTTCTACACTGGCCGCGCAGGATGCGCAGGTCATGTTCAGTACCGGGAACGATTGTTTTACTATATTTTCAGGTGCTATTGATGTTGCCATTGCTCATGCTATTATCGTACCCTACAAAGGTGGCAACTTATTCCGTGCAAGTCGTTGTGGAATTCTGGAATGTTTTTGTAAGATTTACACCTGATCCAGCGGTATTCGTTTGTCTTCCTTGATTTTCTTGAAATGGCTGGGCGTAAGGCCTGTCACTTTTTTGAACTGGTTGCTCAGGTACGCCACACTGGAGTAGTTGAGCCGGTGGGCAATCTCGCTAAGCGTCAGTTCATCATACACCAACAGTTCTTTCACCTTTTCGATTTTCTGGGCAATGAAATATTTTTCGATCGTGGTGCCTTCCACCTCTGAAAACAGGTTGGAGAGGTAGCTGTAATCGTGGTTTAGGGCGTGGCTGAGCACCTCCGATAGGTTGTATTTGTTGTCGCGTTCCCGGTGATGCACCAACTCGATGATGGCCGTTTTGATCTGCTCGATGAGGCGGCTCTTCCTGTCGTCGATGAGTTCAAACCCCACGTTGGTCAGCGCGCTATCCAGTGCCTTTCTTTCCGCGTCCGACAATTCCCGATCGAGTGTGACTTCTCCCAACTTTATATGGCTGGCGCCGATGCCCATCTTGTCCATCTCGTTCTGTACCACCATGATACAACGATTACAGACCATGTTTTTTATAAATAATTTGTTCATCGCCTTATGCCTATCAAAGATACGAAAAGAATACGATACCAACCTTTTACTTTCCGGGGTGTTAACAGGTAGTGCGGCTAACGCCGTGCTGTTTAAGGACAAAAGCGAGAAATAATGGGTAGACTGGATAACAAGGTCGCGTTGATTACCGGATCGGATTCCGGTATCGGTCGTGCCATTGCTTTGGCATTCGGGGCCGAAGGCGCAAAAGTGGTGGTGACCTATCGTTCCGATGAGGAAGGCGGGAAGCGTACCGCCGAAGACATCAAAGCGGCTGGAGGCGAAGCGATCTGCCTTCATGTAGACGTGACCGACGAAGGTAGTGTTTCGGTGGTGTTCGATGCAATCATCGAGCAGTATGGCCGGGTGGATGTGCTGGTGAACAACGCCGGCGTTAACGGCAGTAACATTCCGGTGGCTGCCATGGATACGGCTGTCTTTGATACATGCTTGAAGACCAACCTATACGGCCCGTTCTATTGTTGCCGCGAGTACCTTCGTAAAAGACCGGCAGACCAGCAACCGGGATGCATTATCTTCATCAGTTCCATCCACGAGGAAGTGAATACCGCGGGGAATGCCGACTATAACGCGTCTAAAGCTGCGATAAAGAATTTCAGCCGCAGCCTGGCGTTGGAACTGGCGGACCAAAACATCCGGGTGAACAACATCGCACCGGGAATGATACTGACGGAAATGAACCAAGAGGCTGTGGAAAATGACGCCGTTCGGAAAGAAAAAGAGCAGCACATCCCGATGAAGCGCGCCGGTAAACCAGAAGATGTGGCGCAGGTTGCTGTCTTCCTCGCATCGGCCGATAGCAGCTACGTAACCGGCGCGACATACGCGGTGGATGGCGGGTTGATGATCCAACTTGGCCAAGGCGCCTGATCCGCATTCAGCGGCTTGTCTGTTAAAAGATCGGCCGGAAATTCGGTCTGCTGGTAAACGGCGAAAATGCCCAGGGAATCGATGCCAGGATAATCAATAGGCCGATCGTAAACCAGACGGCCATGGTCTTAAATTTTTCGCTGTCCGTTGCTTTCCGTTTGGCTTTTGCCGAACCGATGGTCACCAAGGCAATGGCTACGACCATCATCAAACTGTGCTCCATGCCGAAGAAACGGAAATCCCGCTGATGGATGGTCTCGGGGAAATGTCGTAGAAAATGATTGGAAAACGGGCTGATGACGTAGAGCGCGAGGCCCAATAGCAGCTGGATGTGGGCGATGGTTGCCGTCCACTGGCGCACGGCATCATCAAACCGGGAGAATTTTCTTTTAGAAAGCCAACCCTTGTAAGCGCAGGTAACGGCAACAAGCAATGCAGCCAGCACAAGCCACCGGACCAATGAATGCGTTGCTAATAGCGTAGGGTACATGATGTACCGGCAATAATACGAAATTTATTGTTGGGTTAGTTTGGTAGGTCGTCCGAATGATCGTCCCAGTCTTTAAGAAAGTGCTCCAGGGCATCATCCTTTATTTCCAGCCAGTCCATGGCGTCCTGGTACCAAGCTTTGGCTTGCTCAACTACCGTGGTCAGTTCATCGGTAACGTAACGGTGGACGATAAAGGTCAGCTTGTCAATTTCCCCGTATTTGTTCATACGATCCCAGTCGTAACGCGGACTTATTGACTCCAGTAAGGGATTACCGGCGCGAACCAATTCCAGAACCGTATGCGTGGGGAAGTGGAAAATCACCACCCGCCCGCGCAACGATGCTTTCCCCGGCATGACTTCCGTCAATAAGCTGAAATCGGGAAGTTCAAATCGCATAGGCGTTTCCATCGCGGTCAAATACTGGTGAGTCCCACTCATCTGCGGCTACTTCTCCATATTGGGCGTTTATTCCGTTTGCTTGAGCTTGTTCCATCATTTCGTTTTTGGGGTTAACATTTTAGTTTGTCGTTTTGTTGTAACCGATCGTTCATTGAAAAGATGCCGATATGGAGCAGCCTAAACGACTTGACTGATGGCCCGCGCAACCGCTTCTATCGTATGCTGTACGATTTGTTCGGGCGATCCGGCCGAAAAAGTTCGCCGCTCATACACCGTTCCCTGGTAAAAAATGGCGAAGAACATGGTGCCGACCGGCTTTTCGGCCGTCTCGCTACCGCCGGGTTTGGTCAAGCCCGTCACCGCGACGGATAGGTCCGCTTGGATGACATTTACCAGCCGCACGGCCATTTCCCGCGTTACTTCAGGGGATTCCGGTGTAAATTTATCGATCAGATCAGCCGGCACCGAAAGGATATCCTCTTTCAGGCATGCATCATAGCAAATAAGCCCACCTTTTAAAACGTCTCCCGCATAAGCGGTTTGCGAAAACGCATAAGCCAGCCCACCTGCGGTGGCGCTCTCTGCAAAACAAATGGTCAGGTGTTTTTCTGACAGTTGTCGTGCGCAATTCTTTATCGCTAACTCTGGGTGTTGCATGTATTTACTTGCATGTATTTGGGTCAACATTGGAATAAGGTGATTGTTTTAATTGACGGGAAGGCAATTCGTCATCTTATCTTTTCCACCGCTTATGTGACCACAACCAACCGTATGGCTCTTCCCTGATGTTTTCCGTTAACAATTCCACATACTTTTGGGTTATCTCGCCCTCGTTCAGGGCTTCCGCTTCAGCACATATCGGCACACAGACGATTTTGTAACGTCCTTTCGATAACTGGGTAATATGCAGATAAACTACCGCTGTTTGACCTTTACGGGCCAATTTTTCCATACCTGAAAACACATAAGTTTCCTGATTCAGCAACGTGAACTTATATTTTTTCTCCATGGGATGTGGGCACTGGTCGGCAAGAAAAAGATAGACCGCAGGTTTTGATTTTTTCGATAAGACATGGCGTATGACAGCGTGATCAGGTATCAATTTTAGACCAAAACGAGACCTGACTTTGGCCATCAGCCTGTTCATCACCCCAGACCGAAGCGGTTTGTAAACGGCATATACATCGTGGCGCTTTTTGTAGGGCATAAAATTCAGCATTTCCCAATTACCACAATGCCCCAAGCAGGCAATGACATCACGACCGGCGTTTATATATCCGTCTACTAGTTCCAAATTCTCAAATACGATATTCCGATCAAGCACTTCTGCCGGAGCGGAGATGCTTTTTATGATTTCGGCAAAATAGGAAACAAAGCAAGCATAGAACTTTTTTACGATGGCCCGGATTTCCCCATACCGCTTTTCGGGAAAGGAACGTGCCACATTCTGAATGACTACCGCTTTCCTGTACCCGATGATGTAATAAGCGAGGAAAAAAGTAAAAGAAGCCACCGAATAAAGAAATGGCGTGGGTAATAGGCTCACGGCATAGGTAACGGTATATGCAACCCGATATCCAATAGTCTGTATAGCTTGCTTGCTGCTCATGGATTAAAACTTCATTTTTAGACCAACCGAAGCGTACGGGGCAACTGAAAAATAATAGTCGTTATCAGCAGTAAAGACCCCTTTTAGCGTCCTGTCGCTGTAAGATGCGGGGCGGTACAGGTTTAACCCCGCCATGCCCGTCACAGATAGTTTTTTGCCAAGCTTTACTTCTGGGCGGAACCCCGTAACGATATACTGGTGGGAGAATATCACATCCTTGCCATCTTTTTCCAACAAGGCCACCTGCCCATTCATTTCCAGGGCGTAGGATAATTTGAATGTATCATTGAACGTGTAGCCCGCCGACACATCCAGGCCCTCTACCAATTCGATGTTTACATCAAATTTCCCGTTATGCTTCCATTTGACGTAAATGGCAGGAAACACCATCGGATAACCCAAGGAACTGTTTATAGCCAACCCGCCACCAATGTCGAGATGGGGGTTTAGGTGCCGGATAACAACAACGCTGCCGCTTGCAAGTACATGCTTGAAACTGATTTTCGAAAAATCGGTAGATGGCGTAAAAATTCCCATTCCCACGCTTGCCCGCAACGACCACTTGTCGTTTAGCGGACGCAAATGATAAACACCCCATTGTAAATTCATGATTTCAGATACCATATGTTCCGAGAAATTTTGATTTTTCAATGAAACATACGACCCGCCAAGGCCAATACCCCAAGCAGTAGGGCGGTTGTTCTCATTTAATTTCATGGACAAGGGAATACCCACCCCCGCTTGATAAACCATGGCAGAACCTTTGCCGTCACCAATTTTTTCCCTTGGATGCTCTCCAGGAGGAAGAAAGTAGTAACCCGAATTCCCAAGGTATTCTGTCTTGAAAAATACTTCCTGCGCCTTTCCCTCCAGCGTTAGCAGCGTTGCCCATGTAACTAAGAATAATAATTTGAAATTCACGATATTAATGTTTTGTGTAGTGTGTTTCTATCGGGTGTAGGACAATCTTATACGGTTCTACCCTTGTTCTTCTTTTGTTCTAAAATTTTAATGTCGCCTTTTAAATGCTGAACAAAAGAACAGTGAACGGCGTAATGCCAGAAGCCATAACCGACGGGGTTAAGGATTTACCGCATGAATTTGAGTATTCAAGGTATGGAATTCTCTATTTCGGGTTATTGCACCACCCCGTCCATCCATTTCAGAAAGTCCGGAACCCGTACACGACTTACCAAAACCTCGTGCGGGCATTGGGGCGAAAAGGTGAGTTTCAGCCGGCTGTTGAAGTACTTGGCCACATTTTCAATGGCCTTTACATTTCCGATGCAATTTCGGGATACGCGGAAAAACAAGCGCCGGTCAAGCTGTTGTTCCAGTTGGTCTAAGGTATAATTAATGATGTACCGTCTATCGCCGAAGGTATGTAGGAAGACCACCCCGTCTTCGCTGTAAAAATGGGCAATATCCTCGGTCTCTATATAGTGATAGTTTTCCCCTTTGGATATCAGGAAACGGTTTTTGTTTTTGAGCGATAGAATATGCTCAAAATTCTTGGGCTGGTTTTTATAGGTGTCGTTATGGAAAATATGCTCAAACTTAGTCAGTGCCACCGCAAGTTCTTGCTCATCAAATGGTTTCAACAGGTAATCGATACTGTTTACCTTAAATGCTTTGATGGCGTGTTCATCATAAGCGGTCGTGAATATGACGGGTGTGCTTACCTCTACATGATTGAATATTTCGAAACAGTTACCGTCTGCCAGACGGATATCCATAAGAATCAAATCAACGGTATATGTTTTCAAAAACGCAATGGTATCGATGACCGTTTTGGTTTGCTTCTCCAACAGATAATCGGGGCGCAATTGGGTCATCATGCGTTTCAGTTCTTCGTATGCGAATCGCTCGTCTTCTACTATCAGGTACTTCATGTGCTTATGTAGGGGATTTTAACGGCAAACAGATGGGCTGTATGCGCCACGATGACTTCTTTGCCATAGATTTCGTACTGCTTGGCAATATAGCTCAAGCCGATTCCGCCTTTATCTGCGCTGTTTGAGGGTTGGATGTTGTTTTCAACGGTGATATAATCGCTATCAATGGTGATTTTTATGTCCAATAACGATTCTTCGGTTGCCATGTTGTGCTTAAACGCGTTCTCGATGAGCAATTGTAGGGTAAGGGGAATGATCTTGTTCTGTTCACAGTTGACGATTTTATCTACCATAAAAGTAAAGGAATTTTCGAACCTCGTCCGCATCAGGAAAATATAGGAGTCCAACGCATCCAATTCATCCGCCACGGAGACCACTGGCTGTTGGGTAAGGGAAAGCACATACCGATAGGTCTTTGATAGGGCCTTTGTAAACTTATTGGCATTTTCCTGATTGATGTATATCAAAGACGACAGCACATTCAGTGAGTTAAACAGGAAATGCGGGTTTATCTGTGAGCGTAACGTTTCGTGCTGGAACAACAGCACCTTGCGCTTGGCTTTTTCAGAATCGGCTATAGCTTTCTGTTCAGACTGGAAATAATGGATCAACTCGAATACCAACAGAATAGGAATATTGGTTGTCATCGCAAAGGCAAACTTGACAAGGAAAGGGGGGAGCCCCTCCTGGGGTATTAGAAGGACGTCGTATATCAGGAAATTAAATATCCATAACAATATCAGGCATATCAGGGTTATACCTGCGATGTCTGCCATGATACGTAAAAGTATATTTTTGGAATAAGGAAGATATTTGTTTAATAGTATTAACAAACCATAGTCTGCCATACACATCGCAAAAATGACGACATAATGGGCTGATAGCTGTATATGAAAGTTCCGCCATAAGTCCTCTTTCATCACAATAATGCTGAAGAGCATTTGGCACAACGCATATATCAGGGTGGAAAAGAAAAAGATGACCAGTCTTTTTATATTTATTCTTTTGATTTGAATCATTGTTCAAAAGTATACTTTCGATATAAGGATTTATTTAAAATACCCCAATTTTCTGATGAACTTCATTATTTTCAGGATGAATTTCAGCGTCATCGCGGTGGTATAGTTGGGCAGGAGCAGCTTTTTGATTCTCAAATTGTGGGTAATGGATAGATTTTGGATTTACAGCCAGAAAAGCTAACCTTAAAATTACAGCACCACAGTTATGGAGTTGATTGTTGATATAGACAACATCAAGGAAGCTAAGAAGAAAAAGTGGTTTTTGAGTGCTGAATTTCAATAACTTAAAAGTACTTTATATACATTTTAGGAAATCTTCTTCTGCAATTATTTCCAAAGTTGCACCTTTGGAAACCAAATCCATTGCTTTTCTTTGCTTTGAGCTTATTCCTAAATCTCCCACGACTCGGAAGTCTTGTTGACCAACCACCAAGAAATCAGTTCCTGAGTTTATATTATTACCGTTGATGCCACCGATATCCGCCACAAGCTGCTGAGCGTCTTTTCTTGCCATTGACGATAGTGTTCCAGTAAAAACGACCGTTTTCCCATAAAAAACACTTCCTTCGTTATGCTTAGAAGGATCACCAATAACGTGTTCCAACTTTCGGGACTTCTGATTCTTTACACTACAAGAAATGTGTCCATCAGGCCGTAAAGCGCCCAATGTTGTATTGAGCAATGCGGGTATATCGTCGATAGTTCGTACACCAGCACTTTCGAAGGCCTTCAATACAAGCCTTGCCGTGGCCTCGCTGTCAGCTGCTGCCCGATGGTGTTGTAAGGGAATATCGTTTATGCGACAAAGTGTTTTAAGGTCATAAGCCGGAAGGTTGTGCCATGCCTGTTTTGCTAAAATATAGCTGCACACGTACCTGATATTCGGCGTCGAAATCCGATAAAATGCTAAGCTATTTCTAAGGACACTAAAGTCAAACGCAGCGTTGTGGGCAATCAAAAAATTGCCTGCGATGAAAGGGGATATTTCCGGCCATAGCTCTGCAAATGTGGGAGCATTGCTAACGTCTTCATAACTAATGCCGTGTATTCTTGTATTAAATGTATCAAATGTTGGATAGGTATGCGGTTTAATCAACCAAGATTTAATGTCCACTATCTCGCCCTCGCTTACAAATGTTAGCCCTATTTCGCAAGGGGTATCGCGTTGTGATGTTGCGGTTTCAAAATCGATCGTCACGAAATCCATATTACAATAATTTATTGTCTACGAAGTAATTATAGAATGATTCATTGAGCAAAATTTGTTAACAATTCATTTCGATTGCAATGGGGAATCAAATCTAGACTATACATTGGCTTTGTTAAAGGTAAAAAGTTTGGGGATGATGCGCTCCGTACTTGCCGATTGAAACGATTTGCTTATAAGTAAGATCCGCTTCCGGAACTATTCATCGAACAACGTTTTCTATACTTATTCCGCCATGCTATGCTCAATACTTAAAGACAACACGGTGCCGAATGCAAATAGCATTACCCAAAGTACAATTTTCAATGGTCTTTTCATTCGAATAAATTGTTTTTTTTGATAGCAACAAGCACCATTCAGCAAAACCGATAGGTGACGTTGGGTAAATATACGGCAAAAAGAGCACAATCAACCCCTTGTTACCTGGTAGAAAACCGAAAAGTTCACCACACATAGTTTTTCGAAAAATCGCACCTTTGTATTATT
>CAZTJY010000119.1:0-11999 GCA_964613725.1 uncultured Parapedobacter sp.
CCGTTTCCAGTACGACAGTTTAGCAAACTGTTCCTTTCGGCCACTCAGGCACCTCACCGGATTTGCGCCTGCAAACGTAATACAAAAAAACGAATTTCGGAAACCTTGTGCGCCAAAAAAACAATTTCATGCCCGACTAATTCGCAGTGCCCCCAACTGGCGAATCTGTTTTAGAAGCCGACGCGTTTTTCTTACCGCCATCGTAATCGATGCGTACGTGATAAATGCTTTTCAGCATCTCTTTGAATATCTCACTAATCGTAGTAATATCTTTCAATGTGATGTTACTGTTGATGAACTGTTTCTGGTTCATCTTCGACCCGATGATCTTGTCGACCACATCATTGAGGCTCTGGGCGGTTGGTTCTTTTAGGCTCCGCGATGCAGCCTCTACGGAGTCCGCCATCATCAAAACAGCTGTTTCCCGAGAAAAAGGGATAGGACCGGGATAATGGAACACGTCCTCATCCACAAGTTTTTCGGGAAACGATTTGATATACGATTGGTAAAAATAGTCTACCCGTGTAGTGCCGTGGTGCGTACGTATGAAATCGATGATGACTTCTGGCAGCTGATGCTTTTTTGCGAGCTCGATCCCTTTTGCTACATGGGAGATGATGATTTGGGCGCTTTGTTCAAAGGAAAGGCTATCGTGGGGATTATATCCCTTGGTTTGGTTCTCGATAAAATACTGCGGATTTGACATCTTCCCAATATCATGATAGAGTGCGCCAGCACGGACCAACAGCGTGTTTCCTCCGATCTGGTAAATGGCAGCCTCCGCGAGGTTTGCCACCTGCATCGAATGTTGGAAGGTGCCGGGTGCTTTGTACGAAAGTTCACGCAATAGCTTGGAGTTACTGTTGGTCAGCTCCATTAAGGTCACATCCGAAATGATGCCGAATACACGTTCGAAGGCGTAGATGAGGGGATAGGCCAGTAAGGTGAGCAATACGCTGAATATAAATGGTGTGAGGTCAGCCCAATAGAGGTTGCTGAACGATCCGTTACGCATAAGCCCCATGCCGATATAGCCAACCAAATAAGTGGCAAGGATAATGGCCGACGAAATCAAGAATTGTTCTCGCTTTATCAATGTCTTGATGCTATATATCGCTACCATACCGGTAGAAAATTGCAGGAAAACGAATTCAAAGCCGTTCGGCACGAAAAAAGCGGCCAATAGCACCATGAGCAGGTGGATGTTCAGGGCCAGTCGCGTATCGAAAAGCACCCTTACGATAACCGGTACGATGCAATAGGGGATGTAGTAAAGGCTCGGCAGCTTAATCGTGATTGCCCACGATAGCACGGCCAACATGCCTGTGATGACGATGAGGATGAGGAAGATGAGCCGGTTGTTGTGATAAATATCTTTCCGGAAAAGATACACGAACACGAATAGAAGCGACACCATCAACGTTACGACCAGGAATTGGCCCAACAACAATAATGTACGATTGCCGCCAATACGGGCTTCTTCCTCATATGCCTTGCGCAACGATTCTATCTTTTGAAAGATTTCATTATTTACCGTGGTCCCGTTTGCGACAATGAGCTCGCCACGTTGTACCATGCCCCTAGTGGTTGAGATGGTCGCTAATGCATCCTCTTCCAGTTTCGAGGTGAGCGATTCGTTAAACAAATAACTCACATTGATGTAATCGCCAAGCACATCAATAAACCACTCCTTTTGTTTGATTGACGACCGGTTGTCAATCGTTTTCTTGATGTATTCCAACGCCTTTTCGGTAGTGAATACACTTGCCGTATTCATCTGTCTTGCCACGTTGTCTGTAAGTAGCGTAAAGTTGTAATTCGTGCCGTTATTTTGGAATTTATTGTTGAGCGCGATGACGCCCCGCTTGTAGACGTCGGTGAGTAATTGCGTTCCCGTTCGCTCGTAAACAGCTTGGCTTTCATCGAGCGAATCCAATCCGGCAGCCTGCCATTTCTCCGGCAGGTCCGTCTCGAATCGGATGATTTGTTGCTCGGCCACTTGTACATGGTGGTTATAAACAGGGTATACCGAGTTAAGTACGTTTTCACGGTCCTTGCTGAGCTCCGCTTGCGTTTTCAACACCGCAAAATTGTATGGCGATACCAAATCCTCGTGCATCCATACCTTCCCTTTTTCGTACTCGTATCTGAAACGCGGCTGCTTGGGTAAAAGCATGGAAATAAGAACGATACTCGCCAATATCATTCCATATTTGAGCAGGTAAGAGTAACTTCCCTTGGTATCGGTCGATTTATATCTGATTTTTAACCTTGCCACATCCGGTATATTTGATTGCTAGACATACAGGCCTAACAAGAGGGTTGTACATCACAAAGGTAGTAAAACGGCACTATATACCGACTAATGCCTGGTAGATTTAATGATATGTTAAACCGTTGATAATCGTAACTTATCACCGGGTGATTATCTTTCCGGTCAGATAAATAGTGGTATTATGACAAAATCGAACATCGAGATTACAGACAGTGCCTACCTTATTACCTTGGCTAAGTCTGAATTTGACTATGGGCAAGTGAGACAATTGTTGACCATCCTATTTGCAGGCCGTCTGCGGGGTGCACAGCAACGCCTGTGGCATAGCGAAGTGACAGACATACGTTCCTCAGAGTTGGCTGAACGATTCGATTCCTTGGCGGATAAATAACATGGAATTCATGCGCGCCTTGGCAAAGAATCGTGAGCAATTCGCTATATTTGCCAAAAAGAAGCGCTATGTCGAAACGTAAACACCTCGTTGCACCTTCCGTTTTATCCGCAGACTTTGCTCATCTCTATGACGATATTGTGATGGTTAACCGGAGTGAGGCAGATTGGTTTCATATCGATATCATGGATGGTGTTTTCGTGCCCAATATTTCATTCGGATTCCCCGTGCTCGCATCGATTGCGCACTATGCCAAAAAGCCGCTTGATGTACACCTCATGATTATCGACCCCGATCGGTACTTAGAGCAATTCCAAGCCATTGGCGCAGGTAATATTACGGTCCATGCCGAGGCATGCGCCCATTTGAACCGTACGATACAATCCATCCATGAGCTGGGGTGTACCGCAGGTGTGGCAATCAACCCGAGCACGCCAGTGTCAAACCTCTATGAAATTGTGGAAGATGTGGATTTGGTGTTGCTGATGTCAGTCAATCCCGGATTTGGCGGCCAAAAGTTTATCGAATCAACCTATCGCAAAATCCGGGAATTGCGCGAAATGGCAGTCGGAAGAAACGACAATCTGCTCATTGAAATCGATGGTGGTGTGAGCAATCACAATGCCCTGGCCCTCCTCAAGGCTGGCGCGGATGTTCTCGTAGCCGGCAATTCGATTTTTTCGGATACAAATCCCACGCATGCTATCGCCGAGTTGAAGCGGATAACGCCGGACTTGATTTCCGTCTGAAGTGCGCTACGGAGAAGCGATTATGCTGTTTAGAACATTTCCAAATTGGTTGGGCATTTATGCAACCCTCGCGAAGCAATCTTTTTTTCGTAAATTCGCAGCACTTTAAGGAATTACAGATATTTTTTATAGAATAGATGGCATTTGATATTGATATGATCAAGACGGTCTACGCCCAATACGGCGAGCGGATTGCCGCCGCCCGTAAGGTGGTGAATAGGCCTTTGACACTTACTGAAAAAATTTTATACACCCACCTATGGGATGGTAATGCGACGCAGGCGTTTGAGCGCGGAGCTTCTTATGTGGATTTTGCGCCCGATCGCGTGGCTATGCAGGATGCTACTGCGCAAATGGCGCTATTGCAGTTCATGCAGGCGGGGCGTGCACGAGTGGCTGTGCCGTCTACGGTACACTGCGACCACTTGATCCGTGCTAAAGAGGGTGCTGAAAAAGACTTAGCCGTAGCCACCTCAGAAAGTAAGGAGGTGTTTGATTTCCTGGCGTCTGTTTCCAACAAATACGGCATTGGTTTCTGGAAGCCTGGTGCGGGAATCATCCACCAGGTGGTGCTGGAAAATTATGCGTTTCCCGGTGGTATGATGATTGGCACCGATTCACATACGGTTAATGCCGGGGGCTTAGGTATGCTTGCCATCGGTGTGGGGGGGGCTGATGCGTGTGACGTGATGGCCGGACTGCCCTGGGAACTCAAGTTCCCCAAATTGATTGGCGTTAAACTAACAGGTAAGCTCAACGGTTGGACAGCACCTAAGGACGTGATATTGAAAGTTGCCGGTATCCTTACGGTGAAAGGCGGCACAGGGTGTATCGTTGAATATTTCGGCGAGGGGGCACAATCAATGTCGTGTACCGGTAAGGGCACCATTTGTAACATGGGGGCTGAAATTGGGGCTACCACCTCCACTTTCGGCTATGATGAGTCGATGGAGCGCTACCTGCGTGCAACAAACCGCGCGGATGTGGCCGACGCGGCCAATGCCGTTCGGGAACACCTGACAGCCGACCCGGAAGTGTATGCCGATCCGGCACGGTATTTCGATCAGGTCATCGAAATCAACCTTTCCGAATTGGAACCCCATCTGAACGGGCCGTTTACGCCCGATCTGGCAACGCCGGTTTCAAAGATGAAAGAAGAAGCGTCTAAGAACGGCTGGCCATTAAAAGTGGAGTGGGGGCTCATTGGGTCGTGCACCAACTCTTCTTACGAAGACTTGTCGCGCGCCGCATCCATCGCAAAGCAGGCGGTCGACAAAGGGCTGGCTACGAAAGCTGAATTCGGTATTAACCCCGGTTCCGAACAAGTGCGGTATACGGCCGAGCGTGATGGCTTGCTGGACACGTTCACCGATCTTAATGCCACTATATTCACTAATGCTTGCGGTCCATGTATAGGAATGTGGGCACGTGTGGGTGCGGAAAAAGCTGAAAAAAACACCATTGTGCACTCGTTCAATCGTAATTTTGCAAAACGAGCAGATGGAAACCCCAATACGTATGCGTTCGTAGCTTCTCCAGAGTTAGTGGCAGCGATTGCGATTTCGGGCGACTTATCCTTTAACCCAATTACCGATACGCTGGTAAACAATCGAGGGGAGGCTGTAAAATTGGATCCGCCGGTAGGCGATGAGCTCCCACAGAAAGGGTTCGATGTGGAAGATCCCGGTTACCAGGCGCCTGCTGCAGATGGCAGCAATGTCGTCGTGGCTGTTTCGCCAACTTCCGACCGCCTGCAATTGCTCGACCCGTTCCCGGCTTGGGAAGGGAATGATCTTACGGGCTTGAGGTTGCTCATCAAAGCGAAGGGGAAATGTACTACCGATCATATATCGATGGCAGGGCCATGGCTCAAGTATCGCGGACACCTCGATAACATTTCCAACAACCTACTCATTGGAGCGGTCAACTTTTTCAATGATCAAACAGACTCGGTAAAGAATCAACTGACGGGTGAGTATGGCCCCGTTCCGGCTACCCAGCGGGCCTATAAGATGGCCGGGATTGGTTCCATCGTCGTGGGCGATGAAAATTACGGCGAAGGTTCTTCGCGGGAGCACGCTGCTATGGAGCCCCGGCACTTGGGCGTCCGCGCGGTGTTAGTCAAATCATTCGCCCGCATCCATGAAACCAACCTGAAGAAGCAGGGGATGCTTGGATTGACGTTTGCCGACAAGGCTGACTACGATAAGATCCAAGAAGACGATACGTTTGATATCGTCGGGCTGACAACGTTCGCGCCGAACACGCCGTTGACCGTTGTTGCGCACCATGCGGATGGCACCGTTGACCATATCCAGGTAAACCACAGTTATAACGCTCAGCAGATTGATTGGTTCAAGGCAGGCGGGGCTTTGAATATCATCCGGCGAAGCGAGGCTACAACGTAGTCGTACAAGCTAATTGAACTAAGTAACAGCCGTCTCCGTATGCTACCGGAACGGCTTTTTTAGTGTCATAATTTTGATCCTATTGCGATTAAACGCAACTTTTGCTAAGTTTGTTTGGCATGCCGATATTGAATTTAAACAAAACGCAACGACGCAAACTGAGCATTTTTGCAAAATGTATCATTTTTTCCTTTTTGGCTTGGGCGCTTTTTGCCGTGTCGAGTAACTACGTCTACACCATCAGGGCCAGCATGCAGTATGTAAACGCTCCTGATAACCGGGCGTTTCATCCGTTGCAATCCGATACGGTGGAAGTCCGTCTAGAAGCCACCGGGTGGCAATTGCTGTTTTCGAGCTTCCAATCCGCGGCCGAAACGATACAAGTGGATCTTAGTGGCCTTCGAAACCGCAATTGGGTGGTCTTTACCAACCAACTGGGGTATATCAACAGGCAATTTCCTGCCAATAAACAAGTGATTTCGGTATCGCCCGATACGCTGTATTTTGACTTTTCCAAGCAAACCGAACGTAAAGTGCCGGTAAAAGCACTGCATCGCCTCCAGTTCCGGAAACAATACGATATTATCGACGAACTGCGGGTGTCGCCAGAATTCGTTACAATTACCGGTCCGCTCGACGATGTCGTGCAGATTGAACAATGGGAAACCGATACGATCCGTGCATCAAACGTGAATGGCGACCTGCACACGGTAGCCCTTCTCAAACATAACCAACGCGCGAATATCAGTGTGTACCCTAGATCGGTGGAAGTTGATATTCCCGTAGGCGAGGTTACCGAAAAAATACTCGAAGTGCCGTTGAAGGTGGAAAATGGCAAACAATTCCGTTCCGTGAAACTACTCCCGGGTAAGGTGCAGCTTACCGTGATGGTGTCGCTGAGGGATTTTGCCAAGGTTGCCGAGGGGGCATTTGAAGCAGTAGTCAACATGGATGACTGGGTCGAACACGGTGTGAAAAACCTCCCCGTTATCATTACGCGGAAGCCCGAGTACTGCAAGTTGGTTAAGGTTGAACCGCAGAATATTGACTTTTTCGTTCGCAAGTAACGGATTTAAACGGAATGCTTATGCCCATAAAAGTAGGGGTCACCGGCGGGATCGGTAGTGGGAAATCCCTTATCTGTAAGGTGTTCAAGATATTGGGAATACCTGTTTTTGATGCGGATAGCGAAGCCAAACGACTGATGGCCACTGATGCCACGCTTGTTGCCGCTATCCGGTCGGAATTTGGCGATGCGGCATACCATTCGGATGGTACCGTGAACCGCGGATATTTGGCTAGCCTAGTATTCAACGACACGAAGCGCTTGGATGCGTTGAATGCGTTGGTACATCCTACAGCCATACAGGCAGGGGAGGCCTGGGCACGTAACCAGCATGCTCCTTATTGCATTAAGGAAGCGGCATTGTTGTTTGAAAGTGGTTCGTTTCGGTTGAATGATTATACGATTTTGGTGACTGCGCCTGAAGCGATGCGGATAACTCGCGTCGTGCAACGCGACGGGGTCTCTCCTGAACAGGTACTTGCGCGTATGCAACGGCAATGGCCGGATGAAGAAAAGGCTCGGCTCGCTGATTTCACGATTGTGAATGACGGGAAGCACGCGATTATACCGCAGGTGCTGGAACTGGACCGATTTTTCCGCTCAAAACAACTTTAATGGGCGTCGTTCTATCGGATTTCCTTGTTCAACGTAAGGAGGGTTATTATTGCAAGTACGGCGATTTTTTCATCGATCCGATATTGCCCGTACACCGTGCGGTAGTATCCCATGCGCATGCTGACCATGCGAGCCGCGGGCAGAATACGGTTTACTGCACCACACCTACAGCGAATTTCGTGCGCTTCCGCTACCGGCAGGAAGCGGCTAGGACCTTCGTGGAGATTCCTTATCGGCAGTCATTTTCGATAGGTAGTGTGTCACTGTATTTTATCCCCGCTGGCCACATGTTGGGGTCGGCCCAAGTAATGATGGTTTACCGGGGAGTCACCTACTTGTTTACGGGCGATTATAAAATGCAGGCCGACAATACCTGTGAACCGCTCGAAACCGTACCGGCCGATGTGCTGATCACGGAAAGCACGTTTGCCGATCCACAGGTAGCCCATCCCGACCCGATGGAGGAAATATCGAAGATAAAGGACATACCCCACCATGTCATGATCGGTACCTACCCATTGGGAAAAGCACAACGGCTTACTGCCTTGCTGAATGCGTGTTGCCCCGAAAGGAGGGTGTGGGTGCACCGCGGGATATTGCCATTTCACCGGATATATGCCGACTTGGGGGTTTCTCATCTGCGTTACGAGCCTTACGATAAGCGAATGCTGAAGAATGCCACGGGCCACCATGTTTACCTTGTTCCACCACTGGCATTCAACAGTTATTTCCGGGCGGTCCCATTTGTCCGGATGTTTGCCTCGGGCTGGGAGCGCTTGCAACGCCGGAATGACCAGCCGTTATATATTTCCGACCATGTGGATTGGAATGATATCCTGCATTATATCGCATCCGTGAAGCCTCGCGAAATCTGGACGGTTCACGGGGAAGGTAAGCATTTGGCGAATCATTTTGCGGGAGACATTCCGGTGAGGCAGATTGCTCACCAATGAAAACGGTTGATGCTAAGCCAGATGCCCCATTTGTGGGTCCGTAAAGCCTACCTCGCCGGTTTCTACGCGGCCCGCGTATTTCCAGAAACCGGCGACATCGTCGCCTAAGGTAACCGTTACATCGTACCAATTGTGGCTGTCGGCCAACTGTACGATGACCGTGTTGGTGTCGCCACCCTTTAAGACGTGCATCTGGTCGGGACTTTTATACGCATTGTCCTGGATGTAGACGGTCAAATCGGCATTGCCGTTGTTTGTCACCTGGAGTGCGATATTTCCCGTTGGCCGGCCACGGCGGGTATCGTAACGGAGCTCAAGCGCCAGATCCGGAATGCGGGAACCCTTAAAGTGTCGATAAAAACCATTCGGTCCGTTCACTTTAATGTCATAACCGTCTGTACCGATTTCAAAATCATCAGTAAGCCGGTCGCCGGCGACGACGGCATATGAACGGATTTGGGCGCCGTTATAAACGGTGAATGGCACGCCAGCACTATTTTTTCCGAAGAAGGTATCCCCAGCGGCGAAGCTTAACGTTAGTGCGTTCGCTCGGGATATCAAGTCGACATAAGGCTCATAGGGCAATGGCGATGCTGGTTTGATTCCCGGTTCCTGTTGGGGCATATCGGGTAGATTCCAAGGGCGGCTTTTAGCACCGGACAACTCATCGGCCTGGAGGTTACGAAAACTGTTGGGGGCCTCCCGGAATTGTGCCTGGTGGATGGCTGTCAGGTAAGTGTCGCGTTGGATATACGGCAAATTGCCATCCTTGTCCTGCTTGTCGGCGGGTAAGAACGCGGCTGTCAGGTTTCCGCATATAGCCCGCCGCCATGCGCTGATATTGTCTTCCTTGATGTTGGTGTTGAACTTTTGGTTGACAAACGTTTCTAGAAACTGCAAGGTTGAGGTGTGGTCGAATACCTGGGAGCATACATGCCCGCCTGTTGTCCAAGGCGAGGCGATAACCAACGGTACGCGGTAGCCCAATCCCATTGCAGCGCCCCGGGCGTCGTTCTTCTTCTTCCCCTCGGCCAACTCTTGTTCCAGGGTGGTGTATTCGATACGTGGATCGATGCCCTCGGAACATTTGCCCGCTTCTTTTTTATACGGGTTCGGCGGTACGAACGGCGGGATGTGGTCAAAATAGCCGTCGTTCTCATCATAGGTCATGATGAGGATGGTCTTCTTCCACACCTCGGGGTTCTTGGTAAGCGTGTCCATGATTTCCGATACGTACCACGAGCCGTACCAGGGCGATGTGGGGTGGTCCGAGTATCTTTCGGCTGGTACCATCCAGGAGACCGTGGGTAGGGTTCCCGCCGCCACGTCCTTCCGGAAAGCATGTAAGATGTCGCCCTTGGGAACGGTGAGCTCTTGCTCTTTGCCGGCTTCATCCGTATATTTCAAGACGTCGAGGCTGTGGAAGTCGGGGTCTTCTTTGTTGGTTGTAAAGGCTTTTTGGAAGAGGTTTTTCTCGGTTTCGTCGAGCTTGTCGAAATTTTCCGCCGCCCAATGCCTCACCTCGCGCTGTGCATTAGCCAGGGCGTCCGTTTTCTTTTGCAAGGCCCCCTGCGCTTTTTTGTAGGCATCGCTTCCCATTTCAAGTTGCTTAATCTGTGCGCGGAGTTCGTCTATTTCTGCTGGGAGCTCGCGCAATTGGTTCCGGTACCCGATGAGGTAACGTGAGGTAAACTGCACACGGTACTTTTCGAACCGTTCGAGCGGATTACAGCCGAAATTGGCCAACCACGAGCGCTCTTCGCCCACGAAACCCCCGCCGCAACTCACGTCGTTCTGGTAGATCCGCCAACTGATACCGGCCGATTCCAGGCGCTCAGGGAAGGTCTTCCACCGACCTTGGCCGAGGCCGAGGTCGTTCCGTATCCACCATTTGCTGTCAGGTGTCTGTTCTTCCCTTATCGTACCCGTCCAAAAGTAAAAGCGATTAGGCCACGTACTCGTCATGCCCGAGCAGAAATTCTGATCGCAGACGGTGAACGCGTCAGCAAGCGCGTAATTGAAGGGAATATCTTGGCGGTTATAGTAACCCATCGTAAGCGGGATCTCACCCAAAGCACCACCTCGCCGTTTAGCTTCAATCCAGTTATCGTATCTGCCGTCGTTATAGGCATCTACTTGGCTGGACCTGGAGTGCGGTACGGCCCCCATCCACGTGGCTTTCGTTTCCCGCAAGTTCAGTCTGAAAGGAGCGTAGGTGTGCCCCTTGTCATCCGATTGAAACCAAACGGGGTTGCCGTTCGGTTGTGATACGTAGCGGGGGTCGTTAAATCCCCGTACGCCTTTTAGCGTTCCGAGTGCATGGTCGAACGATCGGTTTTCCTGCATCAGGATGACGATATGTTCTGCATCGAGGTAGGTGCTCCCCGGTGTCGGCGGTATCGCCAAGGCGCGTTGTATGGCGGGTGGTATACCGGTAGCCATACCTGTTGCTCCAGCCAGTAAGGTTAATTTTTTTAAAAAATCTCTTCGGTTTTCCATCAATTAATCTCCGTTTTTTTAGTACTAATTATCCATTTAAGTATCCATCAGTGCGTTACGTGGAGGTTCATGTAAGTACACGTTTGTCCGACGTTCACTACGGCTCGCCGCGTATGAACACGTGGTCAGGTCTAATGAAAAGTTTATCGGTCTCTGCCCGTTTCACTAGTGCTTTACACCCCCAATACCAGGTATAACCCTGCGGCAAGGGCAGCCCCTAAAAGGGGGCCAACTACGGGTATCCAGGCGTAAGAAGCGTTAAAGCCGGCTTTATTCCGTATGGGTAGTATTGCGTGGATGATGCGGGGTCCCAGGTCACGTGCCGGATTGATTGCATAACCGGTGGTGCCCCCCAGTGCCAAACCGATAACCCATACAACAAAGGCAACAGGGATAGCGCCAATAGACCCCAATCCGATGGGTGTGACCTGATCGCTGGTCAGTTCAGCATCTGTGAAATAAAAGATGGTAAACAGCAGCACAAATGTACCGACCACTTCACTGATGAGATTCACCGGCAGATTACGGATTGCGGGCGCAGTACAAAATACGGCTTGTTTTGCGCCGGCATCGTCCGTTGCCTTGAAATGGTCCTGATACATTAACCATACGACGAAAGATCCCATCATCGCACCGATGAATTGGGCGACGACAAATAACAACGCATCCACGGTTTCGACTGCTCCGGTCATCCACATGGCTAATGTGACCGCTGGATTGAGGTGAGCCCCGCTGTAGGGCCCAGCAATCACTACGCCGACGAAAACGCCGAGAGCCCATGCGGTGGAAATCACAATCCAACCACCATTGTGTCCTTTTGTGCCCTTTAATACTACGTTGGCTACCACACCACCACCCAATAGGATAAGGAAACCGGTACCGATGATCTCTGCAATAAATGGTGTCATAAATTTGTCGTTAATACTTAATCATTCGTGGTTAGTCGGTGAGCACAAATTTACGTTATTTGAACGTTTTCGCCGTCTCTACGGCACGGTGCCAGCTACGGATTGCTGATTCGGCATCGTATGCGCTATCGGCAT
>CAZTJY010000120.1:0-11957 GCA_964613725.1 uncultured Parapedobacter sp.
CAAAGCAATGGCGTGCTATCAGTTGCTGCGCCACTTCCTAGTTGGTTCCATCTTTGGACGCGCAAGCTCGTTCTCCCGCGATAAACAGTCGGATTGATGAGCCTTGGGTATGTTGTCTCACGTCGGTCGTCTTAATAATTATCCTAAATATTGAAATTGCACGCATCCACCATTCGGGCACCCACTCGGGCATTATCACCCATGCTTAGCCTAAATTAACCTTTCCGGAACGAAAAAGAAGCAACTAACCCAACACAAGATCATTTTGATATTAAAGTTAAAAAGGGAAGCCAATTAGCTTAGCTTCCCTTCATTCTTCAAAAGGAGTTATGACGATAAGCGTTATTTAGCGAATCTAAAGCTTTTGCCCAGAAATCGTGCATTGTCGCCCAATTCCTCTTCGATACGGAGCAATTGGTTGTATTTGGCAATCCGGTCAGAGCGCGATGCCGAACCGGTCTTGATTTGTCCGCAATTGAGGGCTACGGCCAAATCGGCAATGGTGTAGTCCTCCGTCTCGCCGCTCCGGTGGCTCATCACCGAAGTGTAGCCATTGGTCTGTGCCAACGATACGGCATTGATGGTCTCGGTGAGCGAACCGATTTGGTTCACCTTCACGAGAATGGAGTTGGCCGTCTGGGTATCGATACCCTGTTGCAGGCGCTTGGTGTTCGTTACGAACAGGTCATCACCCACCAATTGTACGGTAGCACCGATCTTATCGGTGAGCAGCTTCCAACCGGCCCAATCATCTTCCTGCATACCATCTTCAATGGAAATGATGGGGTACTTGGCCGTGAGCTCAGCCAGGTATGCGGCTTGCTCTTCACTGGTACGCACTGCACCTTTGTCGCCTTCAAACTTGCTGTAGTCGTATTTCCCGTCTTCATAGAATTCAGACGATGCGCAATCGAGCGCCAAGTAGATATCTCTACCAGCTTTGTAGCCCGCTGCTTCGATGGCCTTCAGAATCGTTTCGATGGCATCCTCCGTGCCGTCAAATGCAGGTGCAAAACCGCCTTCGTCGCCCACCGCTGTAGAGAGTCCCCTATCGTGTAGGATTTTTTTCAGGTTGTGGAATACCTCCGTACCCCACCGCAATGCTTCCGAAAAGGACGGCGCGCCAGCAGGCATAATCATAAACTCTTGGAAGGCGATAGGCGCATCCGAGTGCGAACCGCCGTTTATGATGTTCATCATTGGGATGGGCAACGTGTTGGCATTTACCCCGCCAATATAGCGATAGAGCGGCTGGCGGCTTTCTTGGGCCGCGGCTTTGGCAACAGCCAGGGAAACACCAAGGATGGCATTGGCTCCAAGGTTACCCTTGTTTTCGGTACCGTCTAGATCGATCATCACTTTATCGATGGCGTTCTGTTCAAACACATCGATACCCTGCAGGGCATTCGCAATCGTGGTATTCACATTTTCAACCGCTTTTAGCACGCCTTTCCCAAGGAAGGTAGATTTATCGCCGTCCCGCAATTCAACAGCTTCATGCACACCCGTGGAAGCTCCCGAAGGGACCGCTGCACGGCCTACAAATCCGTTTTCTGTGGTTACATCCACCTCGATGGTGGGATTGCCGCGCGAATCCAATATCTGCCGCGCATGTACATCGATGATTAAACTCATGTATTTTAGTCTTTAGTGTATTAGTCGATAGTTTTTTTCGTCTTTGGTCGCTCGTATGTCATCGTGACTCGAAAACCCTTAGTGTAAACATTACACCATAATTATACGTAGGCAAATATACCTTTTTTCGTCCTATTTGCCAAACCTCAGCTCGCCAATACCGGCTTGCCGTTTTCCATCAATTGCACAAACTCGTCAAACAAGTAACGCGAGTCGTGCGGTCCGGGAGAAGACTCAGGGTGGTATTGCACCGAAAATGCGTTCTTTCCTTTTACGCGTATGCCTTCGATCGACTGGTCATTAAGGTTCACATGGGTGATTTCTACTTTATCTGACTTTTCAATGTCTTCTGCCACCACTCCGAATCCGTGGTTCTGGCTGGTAATTTCACACCTGTTTTCGATAATGTTCTTTACGGGATGGTTGATGCCACGGTGCCCATTGAACATTTTTGTGGTGCGTATCCCGTTGGCTAGCGCCAGCAGTTGGTGGCCCAAGCAGATACCGAACAGCGGCCTGTCTGATGCCAGGATATCTTTCATCGTCTGCACGGCATAATCCATCGCTGCCGGGTCTCCGGGTCCATTAGACACGAAATACCCGTCCGCCCCCCAGGCTTCCATCTCTGAAAACGACGTTTTGGCGGGGAACACCTTAGCATACACTTTGCGCGCATCGAAATTACGCAGGATATTCCGCTTGATGCCTAGGTCAAGCACGGCCAAGCGCAGGGGTGCATCTTCATTACCATAATAATATGGCGTTTCGGTAGTAACTACCGATGAAAGCTCTAAACCCGCCATGGAAGGCACGTTAGCCAATTGCTTTTTCAGCTCAGCCACATCCAGTATTTCGGACGAGATAATGGCATTCATCGCACCCTTGTTGCGGATATGGCGTACAAGCGACCGCGTATCGATATCAGAGATACCCACCAGGTTACCATCCTCGAAATACTTCTGGATGGATGAGTCCGCCTGGTTACGGCTGTAATTAATGCTGTAATTTTTGCACACCAACCCAGCAATCTGGATTTGCTTGGACTCCGACTCATCGTCGGCAATCCCATAGTTGCCAATATGGGCGTTGGTGGTTACCATAATCTGGCCATAATATGACGGGTCGGTAAAAATCTCCTGATAACCCGTGGTGCCGGTGTTGAAACAGATTTCACCGGTGGTCGTGCCAATCTTTCCGGCGGCCTTACCGTGGTAAACCGTTCCGTCTTCGAGTAACAAGATGGCCGGTAGCTTGCTGTAGTTCGTCATTCGTTATTATTGTGTAGTGTTGTTGTGTCCGTTAATCATCCCGCCCAAAAGCCATAAAAAAAGCCCGATACGGGCCAAATACAATCAGAAATGCGACATACATCGGAAAGGGTTCCGGGTTCTGGGGATTTCGTCTGATAGCAGTGTACGCTAAATTTCACGAGGGACAAAGGTAAGGATTTTTATGCTTTTTTAAAGATATTTTTTTATTTCCAGCGCATTTCATCGCCTCATCCCCGTTAACGGGGCAACTCGATAGCATGTGGTGCCGCTCTGCGGCCCAAGCAACTTTCAAACCAGATGCGACCGCCGTGCTTTCCACGATGTGTTTGGAAATCGCCAATCCGAGGCCAAACGGCTGCTCACCGTCTGTTCCAGGCCGCTTGCTCATAAGCGACGAGCGCCAATCGGTTTAGGGGCGTCAACGTCCCTCGTGCTGTCCGAAATGCCGTTGATACCCCGCTTCAGTGCCGCTATCTCATCTTCTTGGGCTGAAGCCACCTGAATGTTGACCAGCCACACCGCCAACCGTAACGGAATCATCAATTTTGTAAATGCACTCATGGGCAACCGTATCGGTATTTAGCTATCCTAATTTACAATTATTTTGGAGAAAGCGGTCGACTGGTATTACCATGATGACGGAAAGTTACGGATATAAAAGAAATTGGCTAATTTTGGCAACTAGCATAAAAAAATCCAATGGTGCGTTCATGAAATTGGTGTGGATTTTTGTCATCGGACTGTTCGGTAGCGGATATGTTTGTACCTACCTGTTGTCGCGAGATAGCCGCAAGCCTTTCCTTCCTGCGGCCGGCCGGAAATCGGTCCGGCGGTTTGGTATCACCTGCTTCTTCATTGCCGTAGCGCTATGCCTCCTTATTCTTTATGTAAGGTTAAAGCGGTGACAAGCAACGTCGACGATTATCACCATTTATAGGTCAATGCATTGATATTCATACCCGCGCCAACCGACGCCAGGAGAATGACATCGCCCTTTGCCAATCCAAATGATTTTAATTGCCCCCCAGCCACCTGATGGAGCAACGTTGGAATTGTCGCCACCGAACTATTTCCCATCCAGGAAATATTCATGGGCAGAATGTTTTCCGGTATTCGATTCATGCCATACAAGCCATAAAACCGCTTGATGATCGCTTCGTCCATTTTCTCATTAGCTTGATGAAGGAATACCATTTTCAATGCTGAAATCGACTCACCACTTTGATCAAAGCATGCTTTCATGGCTTGTGGTACATGGTCTAGTACGTATTCATACACCTTGCGTCCATGCATCTTAATGAATTTTGGTTCGCTACTCGACGCATCATTACTTACCCCCGAAAAGATAAAGCCGGACTCTTCCACGGTATCTGACCTTAAAGCGGTACTGAGGATGCCGCAATCGCCGTCGTCGGCCGGTTGCAAAATGCAGGCACCGGCACCATCCGAAAAAATCATGCTATCACGGTCTGAAGGGTCTAGCACCCGCGAAAGGGTCTCCGATCCAATGACAAGACTTGTACGAGCCACGCCGGCCCGAAGGGCCAAATCGGCCTGAATAACTGCTTGCAGCCACCCTGGGCACCCAAAGACAAGATCATAAGGAATACAGCGTGGATTATGTATACCGAGTTTATGCTTTACACGGGATGCAAGTGACGGCACTGCATCACGGGGTGCCCCCGGATAGTCCATATCGCCATAATTATGTGCAACAATGATTTGATCAATGGATTCGCGATCGATGTGCGAATCAGCGATTGCTTCCCGTGCAGCCATAAATGCCATGTCGGAAGCGGCAATGCCCCACGCTGCGTATCGTCGCTCGGCAATTCCGGTAATAGCTTTGAATTTTTGGATAAGGGTTTCCATTGTCTGGCCGGCGAACGATCGACTACTATCAGAAAATGCAGCCTTCAGGAAATATTCGTTTGGAATTCTTTCTGTGGGTATGTACGCACCGGTAGCGGCTATTTTAGTTCTAAGCATGAAATCGTTATATGTTAAAAACCAGCCAGCCGCTATAGCTCCACGGAATTTCTCGTATCTCTTCGCCTTGCCCCCGTCCGTGTCATTTAACGATCGAATGATGAAGGTAATCACACGAAGATAGAAATAAATTACTGAATATCAGTTTTTTTATAAGAAATCTAAAAGTCCCGTGCAAGTCATAGATTTTAAACCCTAAATGGGAAAAAAATAATCGGAATTGCTGATTAAAAACACTATCTTACCAAAAAATAAATCAAAAGCCATGGCTAAAGATAAAGGTGCAAAAAAGGACAGCAATAAGAAAACGGCTGTAAAGAACCTAAAGGAAAAAAGAGCAGATAAAAAGTTGAAGCAGGCAGAGAAAAAGCGAAAAGATTAGCCAATCGCTTATATGGATTTAAAAATAGCGGTACTAATCGACGCCGATAACGTGTCGAGCTCGACCATTGAAAACATCTTGGATGAAGTGAAACGGTATGGAGTCCCTTCCATCAAACGTATCTATGCGGATTGGACCAAATCGCACGTAACAGGGTGGAAAGAGCCGTTACTCACCCACGCCATTACGCCCATACAGCAATATAGCTATACGAGTGGCAAGAATTCGTCGGACTCTGCGCTCATTATCGATGCCATGGATATCCTGCACAGCCACCAAGTGGATGGATTTACCATTGTATCGAGTGACAGCGATTTTACGCGATTGGCTATCCGACTTCGGGAATCCGGAAAAATGGTAATCGGCGTGGGAGAAAAGAAGACACCCAAACCCTTTATCGCAGCTTGCGACAAATTCATATACATTGAAATTCTAGGCAAAGAAACTGTCTCCGTCAGTCCTGCTGGGGAAAAGATACCTGCCGGCACGGCAAATGTTGAAACTGATTCGGCCACGAAGCCGCTAAGCCGTGATGCAAAAACACACGAATCTATCGACGGGGAGACCATTGAGTTACTAAAGGCTACGGTTAACGACGTGGCAGACGAAGGCGGATGGGCGCCACTGTCGGCTGTAGGCGGACTGATTAATAAACGGAAGCCCGACTTTGACCCCCGCATTTATGGGTTTTCCAAACTCTCACCGTTATTCAAATCGCTCGAAAAATTCTTTGAAGTAGAAGAGAAATCAACGGAAAAAACGAAAATCAAGCACGTATACATCAAAATCAGGGAGCCGCTGAAAACTGCTCGGAAAAAACCAACTAAACAGTGATCGTGTCCCGACGCTACTCGTGCTGTTTGATTTCACCTAGATGGGCAATTTCAGCTAAATTGTAAGGCGTCTCCTGATAAACGAAGTAATTCAGCCAGTTGTTGAACAACAGGTTTGCATGGCCGGTCCAACGGACAATGGGCCCGTTTTTCGGATCGTTGCCTCCATAGTAGTACCGTGGCATTTCAATGGGTGCCCCTTTCTCCAGGTCACGGGTATATTCCTCGTGAAGGGTCAATGGCGCATATTCCGAATGTCCGGTCAGGTAAAATTCACGACCACCCCGGGAAGCGGCGATGGCAATCCCCGCCTCCGCCGAGCGAGCGAGTACCTCCACGCCCTCAGCAGCCACTATATCCTCATCTGCAAGCGTGGTATGCCGGCTGTGCGGAATATGGAACTCATCATCGAAACCCCGGAACAAGGGATGCCGCTTATCCAATGCAGTATGCTTGAAAACACCGAATAGTTTCTTATCCAGCGGGACTTTGCGCACGTCGTAAAAATGGTACAGCGCCGCCTGAGAAGCCCAGCAGATATAGAGCGTGGACGTGACATGGGTCCTAGCCCACTCGAAAATCTTCCGCACCTCGTCCCAATAGGAAACCTCTTCAAACGGCAACAGCTCTACCGGCGCACCGGTGATGATCATACCATCATAATAATTATCTGTCACCTCCCCGAAGCCTTTGTAGAATAACTCCAAGTGCTCCAAGGGCGTGTTTTTCGGAGTATGGGTATCCAACCGCAGGAATTCGATCTCCACCTGGAGGGGATTGTTAGACAGCAACCGAACGAAATCGGTCTCCGTTGAAATCTTCAACGGCATCAGATTAAGGATGATGACACGCATAGGCCTAATATCCTGTGTGTTGGCCCGCAGGTCGTCCATCACAAAAATGTTCTCGTTCTTTAGTTGCGCTATCGCGGGGAGATTATCGGGTATCTTTACTGGCATGCTCTTTCCTTGCACCTTAAATTGAGGTACAAAATTAGCTAAATTCTTTTAATTTACCCACCGCGCCGCTACCATTGAAAGATTGCTCCTGCAACGGAAATAGCAAATGCTTGCAACAGACAGCTAACGTCAGAGCAGCATCGCTTTTACAATAGATTGTGCATAGTCGCCCCAATTCCGCAGGCTTGCCTCCAATTGTTTCCGCAACTCGCGGTAATTTACCGCTTTACCCTTGCTAGGTGCCGCCAACTCCTTTGCCGATACCGGCCGGTCATCCACCTTGGTAGCAAAATACGTGACATGTTCATAAGGCAACGCCACGCCCAGGATCATACCGGGAAGGCCGGTAAACGATTCAGGACCGCCCGAAACGGGAATCTGATCGGTATAAAAGGCAACCACGTATATGGAATCGAGCACGAGGGCGTTGGCACGGCGACACTCATAGCCAGCGATTTCGCGCGATTCGTTGGTAAAACGCCATTGGATCTGGCGCAAACTATCGGTAATCAAATACGTCTCCTCATAAATACTTTTCTGGCTAACGCCTTGCTGGGTGAGTAAATTAGCTGCAATGGTGTTGCCCAGATCAATCGATGGATCATTGCCGAAGAAACCGCTCGATGTAGTGGACACATTATCTTGCGGCGAAAACCGCGTTTCGGCTCCATTAAATGCCAGCGTATATTTAAAAACCTTAAACTGGGGGTTCGCCCGTTTGTATTGCTCGAACACCTGTTCCATAAAGCTGTTGTCTCCGACCCGGTCTTCGATTTTGGCGTACATATTTACCCGTTTTTCAAATTCGATGACGCCGCTTTCCACAAAACGGGCGTATTGAGCCTGCGTCGACCGGACACAAAGTACCAAGACAAATAAACAGGTGAATAGCTGAAACATTCTTGTTTTCATAATCATTAATTTTGGATGGGTACCCCGCCGCCCATTTTATTGAAATCCCAGATGAGTGAAAACATCAGGTAACGGGTAATGGTGGTGTAGCGATTTTGGGTAATGTACGTACTGCTGGCCGATCGGCTGAAACCGGTATTCTGGTTGAAGATATCATTTACCCCCACGCCGAACCGGAGCGTTTCATCTTTCAGGAACTTCTTGCTCACCGATGCGTCGACGATAAACCGCTCGAAATCCTCGTTAAACGACTGCGTAGCGGCCGTATAGGTATAGTTCCCCTCCGAACTGATCTGGAATTTCCAAGGCAAGTAGATGTTGAACGAATATTGGCCATTCATTCCCCAGCCATTATTGTTCCGATCGGGTTGTAACGAAGACTCGCCGTAATTATAGCTGGGCCCGAAGTTAATGTTGAAATCGTATTTCTTCTGGATGTACTGTCGCAGGTTTAGCGACCCTCCGTAGCTGGAACTCACTGTTTTATTAAGTTTGCCGTTCGCGAGGTTGTAATAGATGTTGCCATTGGTATTCAGTCCTAAGCCCACATTGAGGTTCCACTTTTTGATGTTTTTGCTAAAGTTGGAATAGAAGTAATAATTCATCGGGGTCTCACCATCCAAATTGGCATATTGGAACGTATTGCGACCCACCGAGTCCGTATATGTATTGCTCACAATGGCCTTATTGGTATTGGAAACACTGCCAGAGAAGTACATGTACTGGTTGCCCAGCACTTTAAATGAGTTGTACGACATGTTAAGTCGGTTGGTATATGACGGCTTCAGGTCGGGATTACCCAACACGATATTCATCGGGTCATCGTTCACCCGCACGGGCTGTATCTGGTTGATCGTTGGCTGTGTATTACTCCCGTTGTATGAAACACTGAACGACTTTTGTTGCGAAAAGCGATATTGCCAACGAAGTTGCGGATTGTGGTTGGTGAAACTCCGCTCAAACCGGTTGTCGCTATACCGATCGGTCTGGTCGAATTGTACCCGGCTAACCCGCGTGCCGAAATTGAGTGTAGATTTCCCTTTTTGGAAATTGAAGATGGCCCCCAACTGATTGGCGAGTTGGTTTAGCTTGAAATCGTTGCTATAAAGCGAGTCGAGATCTACATAATCACCGCTCCCCAATGGATTGAACGACTGGCGGAGCGAGGTTCCATTGTTGGCCGTGAGACGATAATTCAATACCAATGATAACGTATTGGTGAACGGCTCTGAGTAGGTGATATTTGAATTGAACACCGAATTCCTAGTATCGTTAACCTTCATTTGGTCGACCAATAACAGGCTATCAACCTCCCCTGCGTCGTTATAAAACGAGTTTTCCGAATAAAGGAATCCATTGGCCTTGCTCTGATTGATGGTTTCGTTGACCTCCCATGAAAGGGTCCGGCCTTTCTTGCGCAGCTTCTTGGTCCAAAGTGCCGAGAGGTACACGTCCTGACCCTCCGTTTTATTATTGGTGTTGCGCTTCGATGCATTGAGTAGCCGCCCCGCCCCATTGGCACCTTCCGATTCGTTGAGCTCGGTGGTTTCACCATTTTTAAGGGACCCGTTGAGGGTTACTTTCAGGTTGGAGGTCGAGTCGAACTGTGCCTCGAAGATGGCGCCCCCACGTTGGCGGAATATCCGGCGGTCGAAATCTTGCATAGATATTGTATTGATGGTTCCCGTCGGGAGGTTATTTTGGCTGATGGTATTGTTCGACCCCTTCACACCAAGCTCGCCAATTTTATAGTTTCCGTTGATCGACTGCTTGCCATCGTTCCATTTGTTACTGTAAAACACGCCACCATTCAATACGGATGGTATACCTCGGCCGTCGTAACGCCCACCCCACGATTCGATTTCGTCTTGCCCGCCACTGAACGAAATCATGATGCCGCCGTTATCCATCAAGGTTGTCGTGCCGGATGGCGCGTATCGGTCAGCATCTTGCCAATCGAGTCCGGTACGGCCGGTATTGCCAATGGTGCCGAATGCTGAAAACCGCTGTTTGTTATCAAAGCGATTGAACATGGCTTGCCCTTGGTACATTTCGTTCGTGCCGGCACCCGCATCCACCTTGCCGAAATACCCTTTCTTCTTATCCTCCTTCAACTTGATATTGATTGTTTTCGAGCGTTCGCCATCGTCAACGCCCGTAAACTCGGCCTGGTCACTCCGTTTATCATACAATTGAACCTTGTCTACCATATCTCCTCGGAGGTTACGGGTTACCAGCGTAGGGTCGTCGCCGAAAAACTCCTCCCCATCCACGAGCACCTTGTTTACCGTCTGTCCTTGGGCTGTGATCTTGCCATCTTGGTCTACTTGGATACCCGGTAACTGCTTGAGCAGGTCTTCTACCTTGGCGTTCGGTTGTATGGTAAAACTTGCCGCGTCATATTCCGTCGTATCGCCCCGAATGGTGATGGCTTGGCTACGGCTTACTAGTACTTCTTCCAAAAGCTTGGAGCGCAGCACCAGTCCCAGATTCCCTAAATCCATCACATTGGTGGCGCTGTCTAATGTGAAGCGCTCCACGTAATCTGCATACTCAGGGAATGTGGCGAACAACAAATAAGCGCCGGTGTCGACATCGGCAAGTTTAAAATTTCCGGCTTCGTCCGTGCGAGTGAACCGATATAACATCGAATCTTTGGCGTGTACCAGTACAATGGAAGACATCGCCAGCTTTTGGCCGGAGGCCGTGTCTACAACCGACCCGGTTATGGAATGTCCGCCTATTTGCGCGGATACGAATAACCCGCATGCGCAGGCCATAATGAGCGTGATGAGCAATCTCTTCATAGTTGGATTTTAGTGTTTTCAACCGCAAGCAAAGATAAAACTAAATAATTAGTTCCTGGGTCCTTCGTCAACATTTAACATTTTTTAGCAAATCAGATACAATTAGGAATGCGATCCCAACACTTATTTTCTATTTTATCGTAAAACTACGTAAAATTAGTAGAACGTCAAATTCTACGTGAAAATTATCAAGCGGTTTCGTTGTTCCATTGGTTCTTTGACGCCTATCGACGCCAGATGTTGCATAAAAATATATCATTCTCATTCGGCAGGTGAGAGATCGCTAACTTGCCTAGTTCTGGCAATTTAGCTAAGTTTGCGCCAAAGCCTTTGAGATATGCAAACAATCAAAACATATGTAGAAGCGAATACCGACCGCTTCCTGGACGAATTAATCGAATTGCTTCGCTTCCCATCGGTGAGCGCAGACCCCAAATACAAAGATGACGTAAAGACCACCGCCGAGTTCGTAGCGCAGAAACTACGCGATGCGGGGGCAGATAACGTCGAAGTGTGCCCCACGGCGGGCCATCCTATCGTGTATGGCGAAAAAATCATTGACCCGGCAAAACCGACGGTGTTGGTATATGGGCACTACGACGTGCAACCGCCCGATCCGCTGGAACTTTGGAAAACCCCACCGTTCGAACCCGCCATCCGCGATGGTAAAATCTACGCCCGCGGCGCCTGCGACGATAAAGGGCAATTTTACATGCATATCAAAGCATTTGAATTGATGCAGGCTACGGGTACGCTCGCCTGCAACGTCAAATTCATGATCGAAGGCGAGGAAGAGGTGGGCTCGGACAACCTAGGCGTTTTCGTGAAGGCCAACAAACAGCGGCTGGCTGCCGATGTGGTGTTGATCTCCGACACCGCCATGATCAGCCTCGATACACCATCGTTGGAAACCGGACTGCGCGGATTGTCGTACCTTGAAGTGGAGGTCACCGGCCCCAACCGCGACCTCCATTCGGGCGTCTATGGCGGCGCCGTAGCCAACCCCATTACCATACTGGCCAAGATGATTGCCTCGCTACACGACGAAAACAACCACATCACCATCCCGGGGTTCTACGACGAGGTAGCCGAACTGGATGCCGCCGAACGGACGGCATTGAACGAGGCGCCATTTGATGAAAATGAATACAAAGCCGACCTCGGCATCA
>CAZTJY010000121.1:0-11909 GCA_964613725.1 uncultured Parapedobacter sp.
TGCTGTACTCGTTATTGATTTCCCGTATGGTATTGATTACCGCGAGGTGGTCCTCTTGGCTACCATGCGAAAAATTGAGCCGACATACATCTACACCTTTAGCGATTAGGCTGGTTAATATCTCTTTCTTTGCTGATGCCGGCCCTAAGGTGGCCACGATTTTAGTTCGTTTTTGAACCTTTTCCATTTATTACTGTTGTTGATGTGTTTCTATACGTCCCCCTACGCGAGGATAACGTTTGACTTGTTCGTTTTCTAATGTATGGTGTGATTGATACACTTTGGCAAACTTAGAAAAATTCTTTTATACGTAATGAAAGAATTTGTCTGTCTCTACGCTACCGCTAAGAGACAGATGGTATCGCGTAAATATCGCAATATCGCTCTAAAATATCAGATTTTCTTTGGATTTCAATTTTTGGGGTGAGATTTCGCTGGCCGCGACCACTTCCGCTATCGCCACAATTCGGTCAAGCAGCTCAGTCAGGTCTTCGTCGTCGATGAAGTGTCTGATAAGCAGGAAATAATCGGAATAGCGCATTTCCGGCACCAATACACCCCCTTCTACCCCCCTATTCGCCAGTAGATAATATTCGGTTTCGTTAGCTTCGTCGACATCAGCATACCGACTAAAGGAGGCCACTCCTATCGGCAGCGGCATCCCAATTTCATAGTCGGTCATTTTGTGTAAGTTTAACCCCGTAACCTTATTGATGAAATAGCACAAACGGTAGTCCTTGAGCGGTGACGTAATGGCTATCAGTACAAAATCGAGATCTAATTCGTATTTTAATGTGACTTTATTCAAAGTATTTTTCTATATTCATCGCAAACTTAGGTAAATTTGCTGTATTGCAGATAAGTGCAGCGAATTTTCGGTTTGCTTTCGGTAAGTTCGGAAGTATGGTTCTTCGCTGCTACAGAAGGAGGGTTCACGTGCTGAGAAAAATAAAAACAAAATGAGCTAAACGCATATTACCATAAGAACTAAAGGAGGGAAAACGTGAAACAGTCCACGGAGATATTAACCAATATAAATAGGCTAACTGAAATTTACGCTAAATCGCTGATATAAAAATAGTAATCCGTTGGGCGCAAAAAACCTGAATAATGCCCCAAAAATCAAATATGTTTTACTATTTGCCGAAATTTATTTTTCTTTGCACAGATTTATTAAACAATTAAACTATAGAATCATGTCTGATATCGCATCAAGAGATAAAGCAATCATCGTTGAAAAGCTAGGTGTAGACGAAAACGAAGTGACCCCGGAAGCTTCATTCACCAACGATTTGGGCGCCGACTCACTCGACACCGTGGAGTTGATCATGGAATTCGAAAAGGAATTCAACGTTGCAATCCCCGATGACCAGGCTGAAACCATCAGCACGGTAGGACAAGCAATCGCTTATTTAGAAAAAAACGTTAACTAGCTAAATTCATTAGGCCAATCGTTATAAATGGAGCTTAAAAGAGTAGTAGTAACAGGGTTAGGTGCGCTTACTCCGATTGGGAATACTGTCCCCGAATTTTGGGACAGCTTAATCAAGGGAGTAAGCGGCGCTGCTCCAATCACCAAGTTTGACGCGTCGAAATTCAAGACGCGTTTTGCTTGTGAAGTGAAGGGGTTCAACGCCGAAGATTTCATGGAGCGCAAGGAAGCCCGGAAAGTAGATCCATTTGTACATTACGCATTGGCCGTCACGGATGAAGCAATCGCGGATGCATCGCTGGCATTCGATAAACTAGATACGAATCGTATCGGTGTGATATGGGGCTCGGGTATTGGTGGCCTCAAGACTTTTTTGGATGAAGTAACCAGCTTTTCAGCCGGCGACGGGACGCCCCGTTTCAATCCGTTCTTCATTCCGAAGATGATCTTGGATATCGCCCCGGGCCACATTTCCATGCGCCATGGGCTAAGGGGACCTAATTTCTCAACGGTATCGGCGTGTGCCTCGTCCACCCACGCATTGATCGATTCCCTGAATTACATCCGTACCGGATACGCTGATATCATCATCAGTGGCGGTTCGGAAGCCATCATCAATGAAGCGGGCATAGGTGGCTTTAATGCCATGCATGCGTTATCTACCCGCAATGACGACCCGCAAACGGCATCGCGCCCTTTCGATAAGGACCGCGACGGGTTTGTGGCCGGGGAGGGCGGCGCAGCTATTGTGCTGGAGAGCCTAGAGCATGCCCAAGCCCGTGGAGCGAAGATCTATGCCGAGCTTGTTGGGGCCGGGATGAGTGCAGATGCATACCACATTACAGCCTCACACCCCGATGGGCTTGGTGCGCGGCTTGCCATGGGCAATGCGCTTACTGACGCCAAACTTAACAAAGATGCCATTGACTACATCAACGTGCATGGTACGTCTACCCCAGTGGGCGACCCCAGCGAAATTATGGCGATTCTGGAGTTGTTTGGCGAGCATGCGTATGGGCTGAATATCAGTTCGACCAAATCCATGACGGGTCACCTCTTGGGTGCGGCAGGGGCAGTGGAGTCTATCGCTTCAATTCTTGCCGTCCAAAATGACATCGTGCCGCCCACGATTAATCACTTCACAGACGACCCGAATCTTGATCCGAAATTAAACTTTACCTTCAATAAAGCGCAGAAACGAACAGTGGAAGCGGCCATGAGCAACACCTTTGGTTTCGGTGGCCACAACGCTACGGTTATTTTCAAGAAATACGAAGGGTAATTTTAAGGCATTTCACGCAAAGGGGAAGTAATCGATGCCTGTTGCGAAGATTTACAAACTGCATTTTTCACCCAATCGCCGCTATGTGAGGGCGCTGAAGAACATGCTCGGTTTTGTTCCGGGTAACTTGCATCTTTACCAGCTCGCCTTCCGCCATAAGTCTGTAGCCGTACCCATCAAAGACGGGACAAAGAACAGCAACGAACGGCTGGAGTTCTTGGGCGATGCCGTATTGGGGTCGGTAGTGGCCGAGCTACTCTTCAAGAAATATCCTTATAAGGGCGAAGGATTCCTTACCGAAATGCGCTCCAAAATCGTAAGCCGCGCCCACCTCAACCAGCTGTCGAAGAAATTAGGCTTTAGCGAGCTTATTCAATACGATGCCCGTATGGTCCATTACCCCAACAAGCAAGGGTCGCTGTTGGGCGACGCCTTTGAGGCGCTAGTGGGAGCGATTTACTTGGACAAAGGATATACGTTTGTGAAAAATTTCCTCATCAACCGTATCATCAAGCCCCATGTGGATATCCAGTTGCTGGAGCAAACCGAAACCAATTTCAAAAGCCGGCTCATCGAATGGTGCCAGCAAGCCGGTAAGGAAGTGAGTTTCGTGCAGGCCGAAAACGCAGCAGGCGACAGCGTCAAAATTTTTACGATCGATGCGGTGGTGAATGGCGAAGTGTATGGTACGGGCCGCGACTACAACAAGAAAAGCGCCGAGAAAATTGCCGCTGAAAAAGCATGTGAAGCGCTGCATGTGCTTTAGCAAACCAATCCTTACGTTTGTTTCCACTATCGCATTTTACCGCTCAGTCGCAGCGGAGAGATCAACACATTTGCCTTGCCTATACACGCAAATATATCTAAGTTTGCCACATGGCAGTAATCAAACCTTCGTTGGCCAAGGGCACGCGTGATTTTTCGCCCGCTGAAATGGAAAAACGTAACCATATCTTCAATACGGTTAAATCCGTATTCGTTAAATATGGCTATCGCGAAATACAGACCCCGTCTTTTGAAAACCTCCAAACGCTAACCGGAAAGTATGGCGAAGAAGGGGACAAATTAATTTTCAAGATATTGAACTCGGGCGATTACCTCGCCAAGGCACCTGCAGACTTGTTGGAAGCGCGTGCGTCTACCCCACTGATTCCACATATTACGGAGCGCGCGTTACGCTACGACCTTACGGTCCCCTTCGCCCGCTACGTGGTGATGCACCAGCACGAGCTGACCTTGCCGTTCAAGCGGTTTCAGATACAGCCCGTATGGCGCGCCGATCGGCCCCAAAGGGGGCGGTATCGTGAATTCTATCAATGCGATGTGGACGTGGTGGGGTCCGATAGCCTGCTCAACGAAGCCGAGTTCGTCCTCATCTACCACGAGGCACTGACCAAGCTCGGACTGCGCGATTTTTCCATTAAGCTGAACAACCGCAAGCTCCTTGCCGGCATCGCGGAGATATTGGGGAAGCCCGAGCTGATTGTCGACATGACCGTAGCCATCGATAAGCTGGATAAGATCGGCTTGGATGGGGTGAACAAGGAGCTGCTGGCCCGCGGCTTCAGCGCCGAAGACCTCGAAAAGCTGCAACCCATCATCCAGTTGCAGGGTACGAACAGCGAAAAAATCGAACAGCTTAGGGAAGTGTTGGGGTCATCGGCCATCGGACTTGCTGGTATCGATGAGTTGGAAATCGTGTTGGGCTACGTAGATAAGCTTTCGGGCGATCCTACCTTGCTTAGCCGCTTCGTGGAATTGGATATTACACTTGCCCGTGGCCTCAACTATTATACCGGCTGTATCTTTGAGGTAAAGACACATGAAGTCACCATGGGCAGTATTGGTGGCGGAGGCCGGTACGACGACCTTACCGGCATGTTCGGGCTTAAAGGGATGACGGGCGTAGGGGTTTCTTTCGGTGCGGACCGGATATACGATGTGTTGGAAGAGCTCGGGCTCTTCCCCGAGTCTACCTCGCGGTCTACCCAAGTACTCGTCAGCAACTTCGACAAGTTAGCTGAGTTGTATGCCCTACCACTGCTCCGTAAGTTACGTACTGCAGGTATTGCCGCCGAGCTTTATCCCACTTCCGCCAAATTAAAGAAGCAACTCGCTTATGCCGACCACAAGAAAATCCCGTATGTTGTACTTATCGGCGAGGAGGAGATTGCCGCGGAGCGATTTTCGCTGAAGGACATGATTTCGGGCGAGCAATGGACGTTGACCGAAGCCGAATTGTGTGCTCGTATAACTGCGGGGACGCCGATTGGCAAGTAAGAAAGTTATCGCTATCTTTGCGGCCTGCACTAATCCATAAAGCACAATCATGAATATTAAGCGAATTTTACCCCTATTAATGAGTTCCACCGCATTCATCGTGTCGTGCGACGACACCACCAAGCAAGCGAAAGAAAATCCGTTTTTGAACGTGTATGACACCCCGCATGGCGTGCCTCCATTTGACAAAATTAGAAGCGAACATTTCAAGCCGGCATACGAAGAAGCATTGCGGCAGCACAGTGCTGAGGTAGACTCCATCGCGGCCATCACCGAGGCGCCGACTTTTGAAAACACCATCCTGGCTCTTGAGAACGCCGGGACGCTGCTTACACGTGTATCCTACGTGTTCTCCAATTTGAGTTCGTCTACCACCAACGATACCCTGAAAGCCCTGGATACCGAACTGGCACCAAAACTTGCCGCCCATCGTGATAACATTTCTTTGAATGAACGGCTATTCGGCCGCGTGAAAACCGTATGGGATCAACGCGACACGCTTGACCTCAACAGCGAGCAGCTTATGCTGCTCGAACGGAGTTACAAAAATTTTGTGCGCAATGGTGCCAACCTAAACGAGGCGGACAAAACGGAACTACGCGAAATCAACGCACAGATTGCCGAGTTGACGACTCAGTTCGGCCAGAACGTATTGGCTGAAACCAATGCATTCGAATTGGTGGTTGACAGCGAAGGAATGCTCGCTGGCCTTTCGGATGGCTTGAAAGCAGCAGCCGCGGAAGCCGCCAATGCCAAGGGGCTGGAGGGCAAGTGGGTGTTCACGTTGTCTAACTCCAGTGTGATGCCTTTCCTCCAGTATGCCGATAACCGCGAGTTGCGCCGACAGATCTGGGAAGCCTACAAGAACCGAGGGGCCAACGGCAATGACAACGACAATAGTGGAATTCTGGTAGAAATCGCCAACCTTCGCCTCAAGAAGGCGAACCTGTTGGGGTACGCCACCCATGCCCATTATGTGTTGGAAGAGGCCATGGCGGAGAACCCCACTAATGTAAAGAAACTACTTGATGACCTCTGGAAGCCGGCCATTGCCAAGGCGAAAGCCGAAGCATACGACATCCAGAAGGAGATAGCAGCCGCTGGCGAAGACTTTCAGGCGGCGCCCTATGACTGGCGCTATTACTCAGAGAAAATCCGCCAACAACGTTTTTCATTAAGCGAGGCCGAGTTGCAGCCGTACTTCAGTCTGGCCAGTGTGAGGCAAGGTGCATTTGATGTGGCCAACAAATTGTATGGCCTCCAATTTAAGCGGTTGGAAGATATGCCGATCTATCATCATGAGGTTGAGGTCTACGAAGTATCGGAGGCTGATGGTGCGCCGGTAGGGATTTTCTATGTGGACTACTTTCCCCGCGAGTCGAAGCGACCCGGTGCATGGATGAGCTCGTTCCGCCGGCAATATAAAGAAAGCGGTGAGCGGGTAGCGCCGGTCATCGTGAACGTCTGCAACTTCACCGCACCGGTGGGCGACCAGCCGGCGCTGCTTACCTTTGATGAAGCCAACACGTTGTTCCACGAGTTCGGCCACGCTTTGCATGGCCTGCTGTCGGACGTCACCTACCGGAGTCTGTCGGGCACATCCGTCTCACGCGACTTCGTGGAGCTGCCCTCACAGGTGATGGAAAACTGGGCCGAAGACCCGGCTGTACTGAAAGAATATGCCAAACACCACGAAACCGGCGAAACGATCCCCGACGCGCTTATTGCGAAGTTGGAAAGTGCGGGCACGTTTGGCCAAGGGTTTGCTACGGTGGAGTATCTGGCTTCAGCCATCCTCGACTTCGATTACCACACCATCACCAGTCCCATTACGGTAAGTGCCGAAGAATTCGAAAAAGCATCGATGGAGAAGGCCGGATTGATTGATGAAATCATTCCGCGCCACCGGAGTACCTACTTCAGCCACATCTTTTCCGGCGGCTATTCCGCAGGCTATTACAGCTATATTTGGGCCGAGGTACTCGATGCCGACGCGTTTGCAGCATTTAAAGAAACGAGCCTGTATGACAAGGCTACCGCTGATGCATTCCGCCAAAACATCCTCGAAAAAGGAGGAACGGAAAAGCCCGCCGAACTCTACCGGAAGTTCCGGGGTGCCGATCCCGACCCGGTGTATTTGATGAAAAAGCGCGGACTGGGCGAATAGTCAGTTAAATGTACTAAGAAAGACTGCCTGGTTTCGGGCGGTCTTTTTTTATGTTATTAGTATCTTCTACGCTATATCCCAGCGGAATGGAATTGGAGGTCGTACAGGCGTTTATAGTATCCATCCATACGGAGCAGTTCTTGGTGGGTGCCCATCTCTTTTACCTCGCCTTTATCCAACACGATGATTTTATCTGCTTTCTGGATAGTGGAGAGACGGTGAGCAATCACGATGGACGTACGGCCGGCCATCAGCTTGTCGATGGCCTGCTGGATCAGTTCTTCCGATTCGGTATCTACAGATGAGGTCGCTTCATCGAGCACCAAGATTTTCGGGTTGTGCACCAGCGCGCGGATGAATGAAATCAGTTGCGCTTGGCCCGAAGAAAGCGTGGCGCCGCGCTCCTGTACCTTATAGTCGTAGCCGCCCGGTAGCCGCATGATAAATTCATGGGCACCTACCTGCTTGGCTGCTGCCTCGATCTGCTCGCGGCTGATGGCGGGGTCGTTGAGACCGATGTTGCTAGCCACGGAATCGGAAAACAAAAACACATCCTGTAGTACGGTGGCAATGGTGCGGCGCAGGTAGTTGAGCTCGTAATCGCGGATGTCTACGCCATCCAGCCGTATGGCGCCGCTATTGACCTCATAGAAACGGCTGAGGATATTAATGGTGGATGATTTACCGGCGCCAGTGGCGCCTACCAGTGCCAGGGTCTCGCCCGGCTTCACTGTGAAGTTGATATCTTTCAACACCCATTGTTCGTCATTATAGGCAAACCACACGCTGTCAAAGACAATTTCCCCACGGATGTGTTCCGGTTGTTGCACGCCCTCGTTGGGTGTCCGCTCGTCGGTATCGAGTACAGCAAAAATCCGTTCGGCACTGACCATGCCCATCTGTAATGTATTGAATTTATCTACCAGCTCGCGGATGGGGCGGAAAATCATGTTGATGTACATAATGAACGCCACAATCACACCGGGCGATAACGTATCGGCGAGCACCTGCTTGGAACCGTACCACACCAGCAGTCCAAGGGATATGGCCATGATGATTTCCAGTACCGGGAAAAAGATGGAAAAATACCAGTTCGCCCGGATATGGGCGTTTCGGTGCTCCGCATTGGCTGCCTTGAATTTACGCATTTCCTGTTCCTCACGCGCAAAATATTGGATGATGCTGATTCCCGTGATGTGTTCTTGCAAGAATGTGTTGAGGTTGGATACCCATTTACGGACGTCTTGGAAGGCCGACTTCATCGCCTCCTTGAAGACATACGTCGCACCAACCATAAATGGCATAGGAATCAATACGATCAGCGTAAGCCGCCAGTCGGTGTAAAACATGACCCCAAGAATCACCACCAGTTGAAGGAGGTCGCCGATGATTTGGATAAGCCCCTGCGAAAAAATATTGGCAATGGTTTCGAGGTCGGATATGGTGCGCGTAATCAGCCTGCCTATTGGCGTGCGATCGAAATATTTGAGCCGGAGGCCCGTGATGTGGTTGAACACATCAATGCGGAGGTCACGGATGACGGATTGGCCCAGTGTGTTCGTCATCAGGGTATGGTAGTAACGAACAACGGTCTGTAGCAGCAATAGCCCCAGCATGAGCAAAAGCATCAATTGGAGGCCGCCGATATCGTTTTGGAGGATGAACTGATCGAGCGTGTGTTCCACTAACATCGGCAATGCCGGCGCTACACCGGCCATTAGGATAGTAAGCAATACGGAAACCGCAAAAATCCCTTTATATGGCCTTACATAGCGCAGCATCCTGCGGAGCAGCTGCGCATCATACGTCTTGCCAGTTACCTTCGGTTCGCTCATGGACAGCTGCAAAAGTACGACTTTGTCTGAATATCTCGGTTCACCGATTTGTCAAATGGCGTTCACGTAGGCGTATTCCACTTTGGTGAGGTATAAGCCACACGCCGGGACCGAGGTGCCGGCGACTGCGCGGTCTTTGCTTTGGATGACCGTATGCATGTGTTCGGGGGCCTGTTCCCCGCGACCGATTTCTAGCAGCGTGCCGACGATGGCCCGCACCATATTGCGCAGGAATCGGTTGGCCGAAATGTGGAACACCAAACGGTCGCTGCCTCTCCATTGCCATTCGGCGTGCATCACGCGGCAGTTGTTGGTAAACACCTGAGTGTGGGATTTGCTGAAACAGGAAAAATCTTCGTACTGGTACAGTATGGCCGCAGCTTCATTCATCGCCGCTACATCGGGCGTATCGCGCAACAACCAGGAGCGGCCCTGAAGGAAGGGGTCTTTGTGGATGTGTGCATGGTATTCGTACGATCGCTTTATGGCATCGAAGCGCGCGTGGGCCTGTAGGGGCACTGCGATGAGCCGTTTGACGGCGATATCGTGCGGAAGCAAGGCATTTAACCGATGAAGGAATTCACGTTCTTCCAGTGGAAATGCCGAAGCCATCCAGTCGAAATGGGCAAATAACTGCGTGGCATGCACGCCCGTATCCGTACGTCCGCACCCTACAGTGGCGGTGGGCCGGCGCAACAGGGTGGTCAATGCTTTATCGAGCACTTCCTGCACGGTAACGGCATTCGATTGGATCTGCCAACCGTGATATGCACCGCCGTCGAAAGCGATTTCGATGAAATATCGTTGATGGGAGGTTTCCACTCCGCAAAGGTACGGATTTTGTGATTTGCTATTGTATTTTGCATTTTCGCTGAGCAGACTGGCTAAAGCACACCAGCAAAAAAACACATCAGCAAAAAAAACACGTCCGCGAAAAGCGCTTCAGCAAAAAGCAGACTGCCAAATCAGCAAATTAGCTTATCTTTGCACGCTATGATATATCTTACACGGCGCGAACGGTTTAACGCGGCGCATAAATTATACCGCGAGGAGTGGACCCAGGAACAAAATGAGGCTGTATTCGGCAAGTGTTCCAATCCCAATTGGCACGGACACAACTATGAGTTGTTCGTAACGGTGAAAGGCGAGGTTGATCCACAGACGGGATTCGTGATCGATTTAAAGGAGTTGAAACAGATCATCGAAATCCATGTGATCGATAAACTGGACCATCGCAACGTGAACCTCGATGTTGATTTTATGCGGGGCAAGATGGCGTCTACCGAGGTATTGGCTATCGAGATTTTCAACCAGCTGAAGCCCCACGTAGAAGCGAACGGGGCGATGCTACATTCCGTGAAACTGGTGGAAACCGAGAACAACTCCGTGGAATATTTTGGTGATGAATAATGCCAAGCGTTAATTAATAAGACTATGGACAACGATTTCCCCCTGAACGAAGAAGAGATCGACGGATACGTAAAGATAGACCGCTACAACCCCGAAAAGGTAGCCCGCATCGCCTCACATTATGCAGAAATATTGGCGCTCTTGGGGGAGGACCCCACGCGACAAGGGTTGCAGAAAACGCCCGAGCGCGTGGCCAAAGCGTTGCAATTCCTCACCCATGGATACGATGTGGATCCAACGGCCGTATTGCGGGGGGCTATGTTCGAGGAAGAATACAGTCAAATGGTGGTGGTGAAGGATATCGAGGTGTATTCGATGTGTGAGCACCACATGCTGCCCTTCTTTGGCAAGGCACACGTGGCCTATATCCCCAATGGACACATTGTGGGTTTGAGCAAAATCCCACGGGTGATAGACATCTACGCCCGTCGCCTGCAGGTGCAGGAGCGGCTCACCAACGAGATTCGCGACTGCATCCAGGGGACGCTAAACCCGGTCGGCGTGGCCGTCGTGATCGAGTGCAAGCACCTCTGCATGTGCATGCGCGGTGTGCAGAAGCAAAACTCCGTAACCACCACCTCGGCGTTTACCGGCGAGTTTGCCAAGGAACGTACCCGCCAGGAATTTTTGCAGTTGATTACTGCTTCGCTGGGTTAGAGAAACTTAAAATAGCCGGAGCCCGATCCGGGCGGCTTCCTTTCCACTTGGCCCTACGTGTTTTCCCAATGATCGTGCATACACGACCCGAAGACGTTGCCATTCGAGCCCGGCATGGATTTCTCCGTAATGGTCCAAGCCCGGTGTATGCAGGTAATGGAGGCCAACGATTTCATTTAATTTGAGCTTCCGGAGCAGCGGTATCTTCCCTGTGAGCAACGTAGACAGGTTATATTCCCCATGTGCTTCCAAAAAGCGGCCAGACGTGCTATGCTGGTAGTAATCCAATAATAGGAAGGCGGTCGACCGCTGGTCATTGATGAGCGTGCGTGTGCCTTTGAAATGGCGGTAGTCGGTATAGTAGAGCGACTTGTCATTCAGGAATGTGCCCGCCTGCACATCGAATGCCATGCGGCCGTATAAGCCCAACCGGATATCCGTTTTATGTAATCGTGCCACCAGCAAATCATAATCTACATCACTTCCCAATACCTGCGGCACTCCTTTCGTATAAGATAGGGATAACGTAGGCCATGGCGAAGGCAGGTACACCCGCCGGTGCGGATAGGTCTCGTACTTGGTGCCGAAATCGTAACTCAGCCCCAAGGAAACCTTAAAAGCCTTGTTTTGCGGGAACAACGGAACATCTTCCGTCGGTAACAGCGGATTGTTGGAGGTGAGGTGCTGCTTGTTCCGCTCCAAGAAGGTATAGTCCGTGCTGTTGGGTAGCCACAGGCGGTTTTCCCACACCGCGGATGCCGTTATACGCACGTTTGCCGGTAGCGTATACCGCCATTCGGCCCCACCGAACGTACGCTCATACCATTTGAGGTAATTGCGGCCAAA
>CAZTJY010000122.1:0-11887 GCA_964613725.1 uncultured Parapedobacter sp.
CAAAACCTACAGACCCCCAGGTGGATAACCGGGGGTTTTTTGCTTTCGTGGATTTGGGGCTCGCGATAGTGGTTACGTGTTGACGTATGGCGTTATGGACAGTACTTGCATTATTGCCGGCGAAAATCATATCTTTAGCGTTTTATTTAGCATTATAGAAACAAATAGCATTTCATGGCAAGTGATAATCCTTTTATAGGGCTCCTTTCTGTTACGATTACTGCGTTACTAGCAATAGCTTGCAACCAGACGCAGCACTCAGAAGAGGCGGCGGAAAGTATGGGGGTTGATAGTGCAGCAATGTGTGTGTCGCATGGGATTCCGTCTCGTGCTGCTGCAATTGCGGAATCCGACAAAAAGCATGCATTTCTTGGCGCAGACGATGCTACTATGGTTTATATAAAGGGTGGTACTTTTGTCATGGGAGCAGTGGGTTTTGCCGACGCAAGTCCGGCCCATGAGGTAACGGTGGATGGCTTTTGGATGGATGAGCATGAAGTGACCAATGCCCAATTCGCGCGGTTTGTAGCTGCCACGGGTTACCAGACGGTGGCCGAGCGTCCGTTGGATCCGAAGGATTTCCCAAACGTGCCACTTGACGCCCTACAACCCGGGTCGGCAGTGTTTACACCGCCGAGCCAGTCCGTGAACCTAGGTAACCATCTCCAGTGGTGGCGTTACGTCAACGGTGCTAGTTGGAGGCATCCTGAAGGACCAGGTAGTAACACCAAAGGCCGAGAAAGCGAACCGGTTGTGCATATTGCATACGAAGATGCCGCGGCTTTTGCCAAATGGGCCGGCAAACGGCTTCCCACGGAGGCAGAGTGGGAATATGCCGCCAGAGCCGGGAATTCCAACAGCAAGTATTATTGGGGCGACGAGCTCAAGCCGGGGGGCCAATGGATGGCCAACGTATACCAAGGAAGTTTCCCGATAGAGGATAAAGGAGAAGATGGGTATAAAGGCGCTGCCCCCGTGAAGTCCTATCAACCCAATCCATGGGGCCTATATGATATGGACGGCAATGTGTGGGAATGGTGTTCGGACTACTACCGCCCGGATTACTATGAAAACAGTCCTTCAAAAAATCCAACAGGTCCTTCGGATAGCTACGATCCCATGGAACCGGGAACGGTGAAACGTGTGCAGCGCGGTGGATCCTTTCTTTGCAACGAACAGTATTGCGAACGTTATGTCGCTGGCAGTCGGGGGAAAGGGGAAATTAGTAGCGGAAGTAATAACCTTGGATTCCGGTGCGTGAGTGACGAGCCCGCTCCGCAGGATTGATTGCCGAACCAATGATCATTCGTTCAGTCGCTGCAGGTTGCTAATTGAAAAAACCGGCGAATGTCTTGAAACTGGCGGCTGAGCCCAACTGTATGTCCGAATACTAAGAGTACTGGCCCTGAGTTGTCGATTCCCCGCTCTTCAGCGGCTTCAACGATGGTATTGACAATCCCGACAGTCATTTTTTCGTCGGCCATAGCGCCGTTCTGGATGATTGCCGCAGGTAACCGCCCCTTCGCAGCAGCTTGGTAAATAGCGACAATTTCCCGTAGTTTATCAAAACCTGATAGAACCACTACCGTCGCGCGGCTTTGGGCGGCATCTTTTAATTCTGTTGAAAGGTTGCCCTGATCGTCGGAGCCAGTTAATATCCATAAGCTATCGCTCAAACCCCGATGGGTTACCGGGATACCCTGGAGACCAGGAACCGAGATGGCGCTTGAAATACCAGGGACGACCGATGTCTCGATGCTATATGACGCTGCATAATCCAACTCTTCGTATCCCCGGCCGAAAACGAACAAATCACCCCCCTTCAACCGGACGACATGCCCGAAATTCAAGGCGTAATCGACCATTAGCTGGTTGACCACATTTTGGGAGAAGTTTTCATCGCCAGAAGGGTTGCCGACATATACCTTAATCGCTTCCGAGGGGGCATAGGCTAACAACCGCTCGTCCACCAAGGCATCATAAAGGACGACGTTTGCCGTTTTCAGCGCTTTGATTCCTTTTAAACTGATAAGGTCTGGGTCTCCTGGTCCGGCGCCGACCAATGTGATTCTTGGATCTACATACTGTTTCTGTGAAGAATACGATTTTACCATGATACTTCCGAATTGACATTCAACTGCTGTCTGCAAATATACACAATATCTACCTATTTTGTAGTGTATATTTATTTGGGCTGCATCTTGTTTTTTTAACTAGTTGATTTATAGATATATATTTTCGAGCATTGGTGTTTTATTGCCGAGAAAGTTTGTCCGATTAGCTCAAAGTCGAATTATTATAGCAATTGTACAGCGCTATGAGTTAAACAATTATCTTTACGTTCCGATAAATCGAACGTTATGGCAATGCGCAATGTTAAAAATGGTGTATATCTAATCGGGTTGATGACATTTTTGGCGGCTGGTGCGTGCAGTTTACCCGACAGTCAGTTACGGAATGCGCCGGCTCCCTACGGCCCCATACCGACAGCGGCACAGTTGAAATGGCATGAAATGGAATTATATTGCTTGATCCACTTCACCCCTACCACGTTTCAGAATAAGGAATGGGGTTTCGGCGACGCGCCGGCAAATTTGTTCAATCCGCAGCATTTCGATGCCGACCAAATTGCCGCCGCGGCCAAGTCAGCGGGTTTCAACGGGCTGATATCGGTAGCTAAACACCATGACGGCTTTTGCCTTTGGCCCACCAACACCACCGATTATAATATTTCGCACAGTCCATGGCGTGGTGGACAGGGAGACATGGTGAAAGAATTTATGGAAGCTGCGCATAAGCAAGGGATGCGGTTTGGCGTCTATGTATCGGCATGGGATCGCCACGATGCAGCTTATGGCGACGAAGAATATGCCGAAACATACCGCAAACAATTGCGTGAATTATACAGCGGCTACGGCGAGTTGTTTATAAGCTGGCACGACGGTGCAAACGGGGGTGACGGCTATTACGGCGGAGCCAATGAAATGCGCCGCATCGATCGATCGGTTTATTACCAATGGGAAGAAAAAACGTGGCCCATTACCCGTAAGATGCAGCCTTCAGCTGTTATTTTCAGCGATATCGGTCCGGATATCCGTTGGGTAGGCAACGAAAAGGGCGTCGCCCCCGAAACGTCATGGGCCACATTCACCCCCGCTGGTCCCGATGGCGGGAAGGCAGCGCCGGGGCACGTGGATGACCGGTTTCTAGGCAGCGGGCAGCGTGGCGGCAAATTCTGGACTCCCGCGGAATGCGATGTCCCACTCCGGCCCGGTTGGTTCTATCACCCCGAACAGGACCATGAGGTGAAGACCCCCGACCAGCTTTTCGAGCTCTACCTTAAAAGTGTGGGGCGTGGCGCTGCCCTCAATTTGGGCCTTGCGCCGAACACCGATGGCCTCCTCCATTTTGCAGACGTAGCATCATTGGAAGGCTTCGGAAAGAAGCTGAAGGAAACATTCGCAACCAACAAGGCTGTCGGTGCAAAGGTTGAGCCATCGAACGTCCGCGACAATAATAGCGATCATTTCGGGGCCGAAAATATATTTGATGACGATCGCTATAGTTATTGGGCAAGCGATGACGATGTGACATCCCCTGAGTTGATGATTGACCTTGAGCGTGCAAAGACCTTCAACCTTATCCGCCTTCGGGAGAATATCAAGCTCGGCCAGCGCCTGGATAGTGTGTGGGTGGATTTTTGGAATGATGGAAAATGGACACCACTCGCCCACACGATTAGTATTGGAGCGGGCCGGATTATTCGATTGGAAGCGCCCATCACTACGCAACGCCTTCGATTGCGTTTGTTTGCACCGGTAGCGGTGGCCTTGAGCGATTTCGGCTTGTTTAAAGAAGCGCCGTCGAACTATACATCCCGCGAAGCCCACCGTCATCCGATAAATAGGACGCAATGGCAGCTTATTGGAAACGGGTTTGAAGGTGGGGACCCAGCGCTGGCGGTCGATGGGCGGGGAGAAACATTTTGGTTGACCGCAGCTGTGGAATTGCCATTAGAGGTCGCAACGGATATGGGGCGTATGCATACACTTACCGGCTTCAGTTATCTCCCCAGGCAAGACGGGGAGGCATCGGGGCTTGTAAGTCGGTACGCACTGGCGACAAGTATTGACGGCATTACATGGGAAATCGTCGCGGAGGGTGAATTTGCCAACATTACTGCCAATCCTATCGAGCAATATGTACCTTTCGACAACAATGTGCGAGCCCGATATTTCCGTTTTATCATTGATGCGACCGCAAATGCGGCGGCCGGCCGATCACAGGTGTCTATCGCAGAGTTCAATATGTATAATGAGGGATTCGATAACAGTCCTTAATGAGTGCCTCTGAGAATAGTCGTATGTTTCGTGCTATGGTGGTGCAGCTTTTTACCAAGCGTTTTGTCCCAAAAACCGCTACAATCGTAGTAAGAGCGCCCCGCGGCAATCTGGGAGGAGATATTACCTTTGGGCAACGGCCGTTTGGCATGACGGGGGAGTAAAAGGGCTGAAAGCACGCGGAAACTATACCGTAGGCATTGCGTGGCTGGACAATTAAGTGGTAGACTTTGAGGTCCGTTTGCCATCCGGCGCACCATTTGATGTATGGGTAAACGGCGAACTTGTCGGTAACGGTAAGACTTATTGACTATAAGGCCGTCAGTAAATTCTTCCAACCCACCAGATCGCTGATAATCCGTTCGAGTTCCGAAGCGGCTACACGTTCCTGCTCCATACTATCGCGGTGACGCAGGGTAACCGTGTCGTCTTCCAGCGATTGGTAGTCGACCGTTATGCAGAAAGGCGTTCCTATGGCATCTTGCCTGCGGTAACGCTTGCCAATGGCGTCTTTCTCATCATAGCGTACATTGAAATCGATCTTCAACCGGTTTAGTATTTCGCGAGCTTTGTCGGGAAGCCCGTCTTTTTTGGTCAGGGGCAGAATGGCCGCCTTTACGGGCGCGAGCGTTGGATGGAAGCGAAGCACGGATCTGGAGTCCTTTTTTTCTGCGGTGCTCAGATCTTCCTCTTCAAAAGCATTGCATAGCACGGTGAGGAATAGCCGGTCGAGCCCTATGGATGTTTCGACAACATAGGGAACGTAATTCTGATTGATTTCCGGGTCGAAATATTGCAGTTTTTTGCCCGAAAACTTCTGGTGTTGGGTGAGGTCGAAATCCGTGCGGGAGTGGATCCCTTCCACTTCTTTAAATCCAAATGGAAATTCATATTCGATATCCACGGCCGCGTTGGCATAATGTGCCAGCTTTACGTGGTCGTGGTAACGGTATTTAGTTTGATCGCCACCAATAGCCAAGTGCCATTTCAAACGCGTTTCCTTCCATTTGTCGTACCATTCGAGCTCGGTGCCGGGCCGCACAAAAAATTGCAGTTCCATTTGCTCGAACTCGCGCATCCGCATGATGAATTGGCGGGCAATGACTTCGTTACGGAACGCTTTTCCAATCTGGGCAATGCCAAAAGGAACTTTCATCCGTCCGCTCTTCTGTACATTCAGAAAGTTTACGAAAATCCCCTGGGCCGTTTCTGGCCTCAGGTAAACGGTTTCCGCGCCATCGGCTGACGCCCCCATTTGTGTGGAAAACATCAAGTTGAACTGCCGTACCTCGGTCCAGTTCTTGGTGCCGGATATGGGGCAAACGATGTTGTGATCCTCGATGATGGATTTGAGTCGAGGAAGGTCGTCGGCACTCAATGCTGCATCGAGGTCGGTTTGCAATTGTTGGGCTTTATCGGTTTTCCCGTCAGTCTGGTAACGCGCGATTTTGTCTTCAATCAGTTGATCGGCGCGATAGCGCTTCTTCGAGTCCTTGTTGTCGATCATGGGATCATTAAAGCCATCGACGTGCCCCGAAGCTTTCCAAGTCGTTGGGTGCATGAAAATGGCGGCGTCAATACCCACGATATTCTCGTGGAGCTGCACCATGGCTTTCCACCAGTATTGCTTCAGGTTATTTTTCAGTTCGGCACCCAATTGGCCATAATCATAGACAGCGCTAAGACCGTCATATATCTCGCTCGAAGGGAATACGAATCCGTATTCCTTGGCATGTGAAACTACTTGCTTGAAGAAGTCGTCCGTCTGTTTGCTCATAAGACGGCAAACATAGATAAAAAGCCCTTGATATGCAAACAATAGCAGCTTCGAACGAGTGCAAAATCAACCAGACGATAGCCTGCGGTTAATCCATTTGGGCGGTTAATGCATAGACGGCAAAAGACGCCAGCCAGTGCTCACCCATGTATTCTCCGCTTGCCACATGGGGAAGCGCGGCTTCCAGATGTGTTTGTGCCAGTCCCAACAGGTGCGCCGTATTTCTATCCGTGTGTTTGGCGATGCCGTACAGGCACCACGCGCGGCTTAGGTTTAGGCCATCTAGGTGCACCAGTTTGCCGTCGGTTCGGTCGCTCACGGTACCCGGGTCGAGGTGAAATGATTTTTCGAACAATCGGGGCAAGAAACGGGTTACCCATTTTTGATAGTCGGCGGCGGGCATGATACGCCACATCAAGTCAGCCTCTTCCAGACAAGGGCTTAAAAAGTCGGCACCCCCTGGCTCCCAACTGAGCGGGCAGTCCCGGTCTTGCGCATAAAAGCGCAACGCGGTTTCGGTGATTACATCGACGAGCTCCCGGTCACCAGCCAGCGCCGCATAATCATACGCTAGGCGAAGGCCAAACGCAAGGTTTGTATGTTCACCCACACGCACCGGATAATTCATTTTCGGAAGGTACATTTTGTAAAGTCCAGTGACGCGTGCTGCCAGAGGCCGCAGGTTTACAGCCAATGCCTTGCCCAGTGGGTCTTCCCAGGATAACAGCTCTGCTTGGAGCTGAAGCAACCAAGCCCAGCCGTAGGTCCGTTCAAAACTGTTGTTTAGTCCGTTGAACAGCTCGACTTCAACCCTGATATTCTCTGCACTGAGGTTTTCGGCAAGTTTCTGTCGGATTTCTTCATTTTGAGGCAAATTGGGGAAAAGCTTAAGGAGCCGTACCAACATCCAGTGCCCGTGTACGCTACTATGCCAGTCGAAACAACCATAAAACGCCGGGTGATAGTCTGCGGGAGGGCGTACAAGCGTCGTATCGGTGAAAACTATCCCCGTTTTATACGGATATGGTTGCTGCACGCATTGGAGCGGCAACTGTGCCAAGTGTGTAGCCCCCTTCAACGTGAGCATCACACGGCCATCCTTCGTTTCGTAGTGGGTAATGGGCTGGGCGTTGCTTGACACTACATGAAATAGCGCCAACGACCAAATCAAAGGGTTCCGCATCATTATCATGTCTTTAACAAAGGTACGGGGATAGTGCCGAAAAAAGGACCGTAGTTCAAGGTTTTTCATGATAGACTTCTTTCTTCCGGTACCCCACCCTCACGTTTGTTAGCTTCGTAGATACGCACGGTGATCAAAAAATAGGAAAGCAACAGCGGCCCGTATACGAGACCCATCACGCCGAACAACGGAATACCGATAATAACGCCTACGACGGTAATAATCGGATGGATGTCGCCCACTCTTTTAGCGATAATCAGCCGCAATACATTGTCGATATTAATTACTACCACAAAGCCGTAAACCAAGAGGCCGATAGCCGCCCAATTCTCCCCTTGTGTAAATGCGTAAATGGCCGCCGGCACAAAAATAAGCGGTGGACCAAGTAGTGGTACGAATGAAAGGATGGCGCAAATCACACCCCAAAACAGGGCTTCTTGGAAGCCAAATATCCAAAAGCCCAGCGCCAGCGCCCCGCCTTGCACCAAGGCGATGAATGTTTGACCGATTACATTGGAATAGGTAATATTACGCAGCTCATGGCCAAAACGGACGGCATTCTCCACCTTAAATGGTGAATACCGAAGCAAACCGCGTTCAAAACCCCTAAAATTCACAAAGAGGAAATACAGGAGAAAATACATCACTGTGATGTCCAGGAATAGGCTCGCTGCACCGCTGAGCAGCGATGTGAACATCCCGCCGAAATACGTAGCGCTTTTCTCTAATTGCTCCTGAAGCAGATCGGGCTTCCCTAATTTGTCGCCGGCATAGGCGTTGATTGTATCAACGGTGTTTTTTATCCACTCAGGGTTCTTTATCAGCGCCACAATCTTGTTGGTGAGCATCGTCCCTATACCTAAAAAAGGAAGAACGATGATCAGGAACGATAAGATAATGATGACCACGGCCGCGATAGGCCTTCGCCATTTCAGCTTTTCTATCAGCCAAATATTCATCGGGCGGAATATGGTGTACATTACCATGGTGCCCAGCAGTGCCCCGATGATTCCACGCACAGCGAAGGCAATCACTACGCCTAGCAAGATCAGTAGTATCAACGTAATGATATTGCGCTCTTTTTGGGTAAATACGGAGTAAGACATGGGTAGTCAGAAATTTGGTTTTCGTTTCTCCAAAAACGCGGTGACCCCTTCGTTGAAGTCTGGCGTGTTGAAACAACTTCCGAATGCTTCAATTTCAGCTTCAAAGCCCGCACGGGTGTTTCCGAGGCTTGCATTTATGGCTTTAATCGCCGCCCCCACGGCGTTTGGCGAGCGTGATGCGATGCGATGGAGGATACGTTCTGCCTGCACAAGTAATTCGCCGGGTTCAACGATATGGTTGATGATACCGTATTCAAGCGCTTGGGCTGCGGTGACCATTTCGCCGGTTAAGATCATTTCGAGGGCGCGTCCGCGCCCTATCAACTGCGTAAGGCGTTGCGTGCCGCCATACCCGGGTATCAGTCCGAGCGACACTTCCGGCAACCCGAGCTTCGCATGGCTCACCGCCACACGGATATGGCAGGCCAGGGCCAGTTCGAGCCCCCCGCCGAGTGCGAAACCATTGATTGCAGCAACGATGGGCTTGTTTGCATGATGGATCAGATTGAATACGTTGGTTTGGCCTTCGCGTGCAAGCGCACGGCCCTGATTTGCATCGAATGAGGCGAATTCTCCAATATCTGCTCCTGCAACAAAAGCCTTTTCCCCGGCACCGGTCAGTACGATACCCCGCACGGCATCTGTGGCTAACGCCGCCGTAATGGCATCATGTAACGCTGCCAAGGTTGCTTTATTCAGGGCATTCAATTTTTCTTCCCGGGCAATGGTGATGCGCTGGATGTGCCCAGAATGTTCGATTTGTAAATTTTGGTAAGTCATGATCAGAAGTCTACTTTAACGCTAAAACGAACCCCCCCTTTATCGACATCGGGATGGTTAAGGTACGACAATCGCCGTACATATTCCACGCGCAATACATTCAAAATATTCTCGAAGCCCGCGCTAGCTTCCATATAAGGTCTGCGGCCCATGGTGAACGTTGTTCGGTGGCCGTCGGCATCTGTGGGGAACAGGTAAACAGCGGGATTGTCCTTCGGCTGGTTTTCGGGCCGCACATTGCCGTAAAGCAGCTTGAAGCCAATGATTTCACGTATTTTCAACCGATTTAAAAGGGGGACTTTATTCAAGATAAAGCCATGGAGACGGTGTTCTATATGCAGCTTGACGTATTGATCGTTCACAAATTCTAGGTCGTTCATCAGTGCATAAGCATCCTGCGCTAATGCGTAGGTTCTACTTGCATAAGGAATATCGAGTAGTGGGAATGGCACGGTGCCAAAAATGTAGCCGGTAGCGACGTTGATATCAGCCAGTCCCAATTGCGAAAGGAATAGGCGTTTGGAAACGCCTAACCGTAAGGCATGGAACCTGTACTCCCCGCCAAAGGGCCCTTTCAATCCCATATTGTATCGCAGATTGAATATCGGGTATTCGTTGATGATTGGCGTCCGTTCCAAGTTCCGTTGGAAAAATGCTTCATGTGGAGCCCAGCGAAGATCGAAAACCAGTTCCGAGGTACGCAACGTATTTATTGTATCGGTATTGGTTGTGGCGGTGATGAATTGAAGGTTTGCTGCGGGGTCCTCACGTTGAGAAACAAAAGACGTCTGTAGCATGAAATGATGCCCGAATTCCACGACATGGCTAAGTTTCCACACGTTGAAATAACTCCATTTATCCTGCTTATCGTTGCGGAATGAACGGATAAAGCTATCGCCATTGCGGAATCCCAACAATTGCCCCGGTTCCCGCGCATCGTGTTGGTAAGTAAGTTGCATATAATGGGCCGGGTATTCTCCGATCCTTCGCTGATTGAGCGTACGGGCCGCACTGCCGTAGAACTTCAATTGCTCATCTTTAGTTCCATAGGCGGTATAAGCCTCTACATACATTTTTTCCGAGAGCTCGGGGGTGCTTCGCCCACCGATGCGTATACGATTTCCTTCGAGGGCATTGAAACTGTAGGTATGTTCCACGGGGCCGAACTCCACCGGACCAGCATTCACATAGCTTTGCGCAAGCAAATACCCCAGCTTTAGCGTCCGCCTGAACGAGCGGTTGTCTTGTAAGCTGTCTAGGTTGGCGTAGGTTTTTGTCTCCACGGGAGTTAGTGCCAGGGGGCGCATGTTATCCCAATACGCAGCGGGCCGATCATCGGCGCCCGACATCACCGTCGGTTCAGAGCCACTGAAAACAGTTGCCGGGATAGCGCTTTCGGTATCGTAACCCGAATATACCAATGTTCGCTGGCCAAAGGCACCGCCCTCACTTCCCTGCAAACCGAAATTGATTTTCATATCGGAGGAAGCTGGTAGGTACACGCCGTTATTATGCCGATGGAAACGGAGGGAAAGCGAAAGGTCATTCACCCAGTTGAGGTTTGCCCGTTGGTCTATCCGGACGTCGGCACGGCGTATGCCGTAATTCCCATCTAACGTGATGTGTAACCTTCCCGAGAAAAGCCGATCTGTTTCGTTCCGTGGCACGAACGTTAGTTCAACAAACCGGCCTTCGGAAGAGGAAATGGTATCAGTGATAAAGAATTTGTAGAACAATGGTGCGGCATCGGCCGTTGGGCTTAGAAAAGGTTTATTTAAGATCAATATGTTGTTTTCATAAATATCCACGTCGGAGTAGATAAAATTGAAATAGGTTTGGATGTTTTCGTTATTGACGTACCGCGCATCAAGTTCGGTTTTCTTGCTGGCGGTGATTACGGTTTTGGCCGCTTGGGGGTATTGGCGCCGGTATTGTTTAGATAGGTTTTCCTCCAGGTATATCGGCAATAGCGAACGGCCGGGCACCAAAGTTGTGTCTACGTTCTCAAAAGCAAAGCGGTAGCCCCGCGTCAGTGCACTGTTGGCGACAAATTTGGGCACATTGCTTACGGCGACCATGATTTTTTCGTACGCGTCGAACGTCGCGTAGTCAAAACGTGCCAGCCGGTTCGCCCCTTTATGTTCGATGACTTTCCGTATGAGTTCCACCGCAGGATTATTCCGGTTGCGGTATTTTCCTTTCCCGCTAACGACCACTTCATCAAGCGCCTTGAAATCTTCTTCCAACTCCACATCGATGGTTTGTGGGGTACCGGGGTCGAGCCATTTTGTAACCGTTTTATATCCCAACGCGGAGAATCGAATTGCTGTGGTTTGCGGAGTCGGTGTAATGCTATAGTTGCCGAGGCTGTCGGTAGAAGTGCCTATCGTTGAATGGAGCAATACCACAGTGGCGCCCGGAATACCTTCGCGGCTGGCGGCATCGGTCACCTTACCGTGAATGGTCGGCTGCGCAGAAAGGAATGAAAAGGCAATCACCCCCATCAATAACAACGTTCCTTTGAAAGCCGTGGATCGTATTCTCATAGCAGCCCATTCCGTTTTCTTACCTAACGAGTATAAACGTCGACAAGATACAATTTGTTGGGAAGTTTAAGAACTGTCGCGAATTTTGAAAGGTATCGCTCAGGGCAACCGCATTTAAAACTTTTTGATTTTCTGTGATTTGGGTTAGGTGCCGG
>CAZTJY010000123.1:0-1154 GCA_964613725.1 uncultured Parapedobacter sp.
GTTGGCCTTAGCAGCTTTCTCTGCGAGCTTGCGCTTGTTCAGTTCTGTAAGCAGGCGTGCGACCGTTTTACGTGTGTACTTAATGCGATTGGGATTTTCTATCGCCGAAACAGCATGTGCAAATTTCAATTTGGTGAGGGCGGCCTTTTCTTCAGCGATTTGGGCCACTAAATCCTCAGTTGACAATTCTACAATTTCTGAATTTTTCATGTCTAATCAATTATTAAACTGGATACCTAGTTCAGCGGACTCCGCGGTTGATACCCCGCGGTGGTTTGCCGGTAACGGCGGCAGAACCAGAAACAGGCAGCGCCAGCACGTCTATGTTTATACGTAATCTCTACGTATCACAAACTTCGTTTGTACGGGCAGCTTCTGGGCCGCAAGGCGCAAGGCTTCCTTAGCCACTTCCAACGGGACACCTTCTGCTTCAAACAGCATCCGACCTGGTCGCACTACCGCCACCCAATATTCGGGCGCACCTTTGCCTTTACCCATCCGTACCTCTGCAGGTTTCTTCGTAACGGGTTTGTCAGGGAAAATACGGATCCATACCTGGCCTTCACGTTTCATATAACGGGTAACCGCAATACGTGCCGCTTCAATCTGGCGGCTGGTGATCCATGCCGGTTCCATCGACTTGATGCCGAAAGAGCCAAAAGCCAACTCCGCCCCGCGGGTGGCGTTGCCCTTCATCCGGCCTTTCTGCATCTTCCTGAACTTTGTTCTTTTTGGCTGTAACATGTTCGTATCTTATAACTCCCTATCGAAAGGGATTTCCTTGTTAACTATTAATTACTATCTTCCACCGCGGTTTCCGCCACCTCGATGCTGTCCGTGGCCGCCACGACGATCACCACCACCGCGACGATCACCACCACTTCGACGGTCTCCACCACCACGACGGTCGCCGCGAAAATCTCCGCCACTTTCACCACGCGGTGCTTTACCACCCGAAGTCTGACCTACGTTTGGCGACAAATCACGCTTCCCGTACACTTCTCCTTTACAAATCCACACCTTCACACCGATTTTCCCATAGGTGGTCAATGCTTCCACCAATGCATAATCAATATCAGCACGGAACGTGTGCAATGGAATTCGGCCGTCCTTGTACTGTTCGGTACGTGCCATTTCGGCACCACCCAGTCTGC
>CAZTJY010000123.1:1164-11561 GCA_964613725.1 uncultured Parapedobacter sp.
CAGAACACATGATTTTGATCCCCTCCGCACCCATGCGCATGGTCGATGCGATGGAAGTCTTCATGGCGCGACGGAAAGAAATCCGTGCTTCCAATTGTTTAGCCACGCCTTCGGCTACCAAATATGCTTCTAGTTCAGGGCGTTTAATCTCGAAGATATTGATTTGAACATCCTTCTTCGTCAGCTTCTTCAATTCTTCTTTGATCTTGTCGACTTCCTGTCCACCTTTGCCGATAACGATACCCGGACGCGCGGTATGGATCGTAACCGTAATACGCTTCAACGTGCGTTCGATAACCACCTTGGCCACACCGCCCTTAGCGATACGGACAGACAAGTATTTGCGGATTTTCTCATCCTCCACTAATTTATCGGAATAGTTCTTTCCGCCGAACCAATTGGAATCCCAACCTTTGATGATTCCTAATCTGTTACCTATTGGATTTGCTTTTTGTCCCATTACTTGATAAATTAGTTTTGTGCAACGTTGTTCTTGCTGTCTACCACGAGTGTAACGTGGTTTGAGCGCTTACGGATACGGTAACCGCGGCCTTGGGGTGCCGGACGCAACCTTTTCAGCTGGCGACCACCACCTACGAAGATTTCCTTAACGAACAACTCGCTGTCTTCAACAGACTTATCTTCATTCTTAGTTTCCCAGTTCTTAATCGCTGAAAGGAGCAACTTCTCCACCCGGATAGCCGCTTCCTTATTGGTATGCTTCAGGATATACAGGGCGTGCTCTACCTTCTCACCACGGATCAGATCCACTACCAAACGCATCTTACGCGGCGAAGTAGGGCAATTCAATAATTTGGCAGTAGAAGCTCCTCCTACCTGAGCTTTTTCCTGCTCTTTGCGCTGCTTTATGATAACAGACTTCTTTAGTTTTCGTGTTGCTTCCATTGCCTATTATTTTTTCTTTTCTGCGTGGCCTCTGAATGTACGCGTAGGCGCAAATTCACCAAGCTTATGACCAACCATATTCTCTGTTACATACACGGGAATAAACTTGTTCCCGTTGTGCACGGCGAAGGTGTGGCCTACGAAATCCGGTGAGATCACCGATCTGCGGGACCATGTTTTGACTACGGTCTTCTTGTTGCTTTCATTCATAGAAAGAACTTTTCTTTCTAAGTTGTGGTCGATATAAGGACCTTTTTTAATTGAACGAGCCACTATTTCTTCCTTTTCTCAATAATGTAACGATTCGATGCTTTCTTCAAACTACGGGTCTTGTAGCCCTTCGCCAACAGTCCCTTGCGCGAGCGCGGATGACCACCGGATGCACGGCCTTCACCACCACCCATGGGGTGATCGACAGGGTTCATAGCAACACCACGTACACGGGGCCTGCGGCCCAAGTGGCGTTTCCGTCCAGCTTTACCCAATACCTCATTGGCTTTCTCTGCATTTGAAACCGATCCGATCGTGGCTAAACAGGTAGCCAATATCATCCGTGTCTCACCAGAGGGCAATTTGATGATTGCATATTTACCATCTCGTGCCGACAATTGGGCATAGGTTCCAGCGCTGCGCGCGATGGTGCCGCCCTGGCCAGGGTTCAATTCGATATTGTGGATAATGGAACCCAATGGAATGACCGCCAGTGGTAATGTGTTGCCGATCTCAGGCGCTACTGAATCGCCGGAAACTATGGTTTGTCCAACTTTCAGTCCCTCGGGTGCAATGATATAACGCTTTTCGCCATCTGCATAATGCAAAAGTGCAATTCGAGCCGTACGATTGGGATCGTATTCAATGGTAGCGACTTTTGCAGGGACGTCTTTCTTATCGCGTTTGAAGTCAATCAGTCGGTATGCTTTTTTATGTCCCCCACCGAGGTAACGCATCGTCATTTTACCGGAGTTGTTCCGCCCGCCGGACTTCTTGATCTTCACGACCAGCGACTTTTCAGGGACGTTGGTGGTAATATCGGAATAGTCTCCGCCTACTCTGAAGCGAGTGCCGGGGGTAACCGGTTTAAATCTTTTAACTGCCATCTCTTATTATATCGTACTGTAAAAGTCAATCGTTTCGCCATCCTTGATCGTAATGATGGCTTTCTTGTATTTCGGGGTCCTCCCGGAAACAAATCCAGCTTTGGTATAGCGGTTTTTGGCTTTGCCAGCCACCACGATCGTGTTCACGGCCAAAACGGTCACGCCAAACATCTGTTCCACCGCCTGCTTGATCTGTATCTTGTTTGCCTTGGGATCTACCTTAAATGCATAGCGGTTCAGCTTCTCGGTGAGCAGCGATGCTTTTTCGGTCAATATGGGCTTTTTGATGATTTCCATGTTACTTGGCAAGTGCCTCCTCCAATGTTTTAACAGCATCCGTAGTCAGCAAAAGCTTGCCCGCATTCAACACGTCATAGGTGTTCAATTCATTGGCGGTAATCACCTTCGCTTTCTTGAGATTCCTGCTTGATAAATAAACGTTGTTGTTTTGAACCGGTAGTACGAGTAAGGTCTTTTCGCCAGCCAAGTTCAGGCTATTCACCAAGCTCACATAGTTCTTGGTTTTGATGCTGTCGAAATTGACCTCGTCCAATACCACGATATTATTTTCTTTGGCTTTGTAGCTGAGTGCTGACTTCCGCGCCAAAGATTTAAGTTTCTTGTTCAGTTTGAAACTATAGTCGCGGGGTTGGGGGCCGAAAATACGGCCACCGCCGTTGAACAATGGAGATTTGATGCTCCCTGCACGGGCACCACCGGTTCCCTTTTGCTTATGGAGCTTGCGGGTCGAGCCGGCAATCTCGTTGCGTTGCTTGGATTTATGCGTTCCCTGGCGCTGGTTAGCGAGGTATTGCTTTACATCCAGATAAATCGCATGGTCATTGGGTTCTACCCCGAATACGGACTCAGGAAGTTGCACCTTGGCACCTGTCTCTTTACCTGATATATTTAAAACGTTAACTTCCATCTCCTTATTTATCTACGATTACGTAAGAACCTTTGGCTCCGGGGATGGAACCACTCACCACGAGCAGGTTTTGCTCTTCGTAAACTTTCAGCACCTGCAGGTTCTGAACCTTCACGCGGTCGCCCCCTGTACGGCCAGCCATACGCGTTCCTTTGAATACACGCGAAGGCCAAGATGACGCCCCTAATGAACCGGGTGCACGCAGGCGGTTGTGCTGACCGTGGGTAGCCCCACCAACACCGCCGAAACCGTGGCGCTTCATTACCCCTTGGAAACCCTTCCCTTTTGAGGTGCCGACGACATCAATGTACTCGCCTTCCTCAAAAATGGAAACGGTTACCAATTCACCGAGCTGCTTTTCGTCGGGAAAGGTTTTAAATTCTACCAATTTACGCTTGGGCGTTGTTTTCGCTTTGGCGAAATGCCCTTTCAAAGGAGCCGTCGTGTTCTTCTCTTTCGCTTCATCAAAAGCGAGCTGAACCGCGGAATAACCATCCTTTTCTTCCGTGCGTATCTGCGTTACCACGCACGGGCCAGCTTCGATTACGGTACATGGGATATTCTTCCCGTCCGCATCAAAAATGCTGGTCATTCCTACTTTTTTTCCAATAATTCCAGACATGTTTCTATTAATCTATTAACGTCCATCGAAGCAGTAGGGCTTCGCTCAAGACATACCATCCCCTCAAAAGGGACGGCAAAGATAGGAAACTTACAGTAAGTATCAAACAGTTAGTAAATTATTTTTTTCTTTCCCATCCCTGTGGGTTGCGGCGGCCATCCTTAGCCCCGTCTTTCCCTATCCTTTCCCGATATGTTCCCGATGAAATGCCGGTATTGGCGGCTTTTATCGAGACGCTGGCGGACATCGCCTGGATATCATACGGGGCACACACGGGACATGCATGGCGGAAAGTGCACTCGCCATGGCACGAAGGTTGGGAAGTAGGCTTATCCAATCACCGGCTGCCCACTCAGCAAGCGCCTGTAACGAATCAACGCTTCGATATAGTAATAATCGGCATACGTGAGCGGTACGTCGATTTCACTATCATGTGGTATAGACCCCACGCTATATTTCAAAATGAACCCGCCGTTGGTGCCTGGTTCGGCCTTATAAGGAGGCGCAGAAAGGCTTTCGAGGATCCGCTCTGCACTCCGCAGGTAGTTGCCCTTGTCTCCGCCATCGACATAAGTTCCCAATTCGATCAGTGCCGAAGCCATGATTGCTGCTGTTGAGGCATCTCGATTGGTTTTATATTCCGCAGCATAGGGGCTCTCCTCCGGTAAGTCTGGCGCATCAAAATCCCAATAAGGCACGAGGTCTTTCGGCATATTACGATGATTCAACATAAATGCGGCAATGTGCTCCGCAAAATCCAGGTAAGCCTTGTCACCGGTCTCACGGTACATCATCACATAGCCGTACAATCCCCAGGCCTGCCCGCGCGCCCAAGCCGATTCATCAAACGCGCCTTGGGCCGTCTTCCTACCCACGATGCTACCATCTTCGGGGTTATAATCGATTACATGATACGAACTGTGATCCGGCCGGTAATGATTCGCCAGGGTGGTATTGGCATGTATTACCGCGATGTCCCGGTACTTAGAGTCGCCACTTAACTCGGAAGCTTGTGTGAGAAACTCCAGGTTCATCATGTTATCGATGATAACCGGGTAGGTCCAACCCTCCCACGAGCGGATGGCTTTGACCGTAGGGTTATACCGGCTGATCAGGGATTCTGCGCCCGTAAGTAGTATCTCTTTATAGGAAGCGGTATCGCCTGTCAGCCGCAGCGCATTCCCAAAACTGCAATACAGCATAAAGCCCAAATCGTGCGTACCTTCATTGTACTTCTCCTTTTCCAAGATTGCCAACTTACCTTTGGCCAATTCCAGCAACTCCTCTTTGCCCGAATACTCATACAGGTATAATAGGGAACCGGGATAGAAGCCGGAAGTCCACCAACCTGTATTGGAAGACACGCTCGTGTCAGCTTGGAACGTTCGCGGCAACCGGTCGGTAGGGACGCTATCTGCCAGCACTTTTATTTGCGCAACGGCGGCAGTCAACTGTTCATCGATAAATCCCGGGCTAAGCTGTAAGCCGTCGTTCGTGTTGGCGGATGGATTCTGGCATGCGGATGTCATCAGACTTACCGCTACGGCAGCAAGTAAAAAACGTTTTGCGAAAGCGATCATTTTCAGTTTACTAATTGTGAGTGTCCAAAAATAGGCTTTTGAAATGAAATGTGCAAACGTTTACTATCGTTCGTTACCCGATGTCAATACGTGGCGTTGGTAGCTCACCCTAAACCAACATTTTCGCTCGCCAGCGGTACTGGCGCATTCCGCTCCACGGATTGCTAGGCTGCAACGGCGAGCATTGTTGCTTTCAGCTCTATCCACGGTTTGGCAACCGGTTTATGAATTGGGCATGCTTTCCGCCAAAATCTTGCTGGATCGGTTTGCTGACTCGGAGCAACGGCCGACCTGCCGTTACGAAGTACTCAAACCGGAGCTCGTTATCCGTGACTCTTCAAATGCCCTAGCGGATCCTACGTCGTCATCCGCCTTACCAGGTCGACCGGGCAAACCAGCGGTTCACCCAGCCTAGTCATTCCGGTCCTCTCGGACGAACCCTGCAAAGCGCCCATAAGCGTTTGGGCTACTTTATCGGCCATGGCGTTCGGATATTGTTCTATTGACGTAATGGGTGGCGAGATGATAGCCGCTCTTGGATCATTGGAGTAACCGATTATTTTTAAATCTTCGGGAATACGGATACCGCGCTCACGCGCAAATTCCACGGCTGCAATGGCTGTGGTGTCGTTGGCCGCAAACAATCCGTCGGGTTGTTCTGCGCCGTCGAATAGCCGCCGTAGGCTACCCCACGCGTTTTCCGAAGTGAGTTCTTGGTGGTATATCCATTCATCCCGCAACGACACCCCCTCCTTCATCAGCGCATCGGTAAACCCCTGCGTACGCTCGCGGTAAATACTGCAGCTCTGCGGACCACTGATGTAAGCGATCCGCCGACAGCCAGCCTGTAGCAAGTGATTGCCAGCCAATAGCCCGCCACGGTAGTCATCGCCCTTCACCACATAGGCAGGTGTACCGGTCGGCACCCGATCGTAAAACACCAACGGTATCCCCTGTTGGATGAACCCATCAAAATGCGTGATATCTTCCGTATACAATGCCAACGAGACGACGAGGGCGTCTACGCGGGCAGAGTATAATGTATTTGCCAGTTCTTTCTCCAAGCCTACCGAATCATTGGACTGGCAAATCATCAGGTTGTAGCCGGCGGCCTGCAACTGCCGCTGCAAAGCGGTGATAAAAAAAGAATGGAAAAACATCGATATACGGGGCACGATGAGCCCGATGATATTGGAGCGGCGATTGCGGAGTGAGGATGCCATGCTGTTGTGGCGGTACCCCATTTCCTCGGCCATCGCTTTTACGCGCCGTCTCGTAGCCTCGCTGATCCGCGGGTTGTTGTTGAGCGCCCTGGATACAGTGGCTGGCGATATCCCCAGCGCCTTAGCGATGTCTACAATACTATTTTCCGATTTCGGCTTCTTCGGTGTCATCTCCTATCATCAGCTTACTGCCAAAGCAACGCTATTTTGATGGGAAATGCAAATGTAATACGGTACCTGGGTACCGATTATTTAAGTAGTAGATATTCTTAGTTTGCAGAACTTCGAATCGTTACCTTTGTAGGTAAGCTATGAAGAAGATAGGATTTTTATCATTTGGACATTGGTCCAACCACCCCGCCTACAACGCACGTACCGCAAGCGATACCTTGCTACAGTCCATTGATTTGGCCGTCGCCGCCGAAGGGATAGGCTTAGACGGGGCTTATTTCCGGGTACATCATTTTGCCGCCCAGTTGGCATCGCCGTTCCCGCTGCTTGCCGCCATCGGTGCCAAAACAAAAAATATAGAGATCGGAACCGGTGTAATCGATATGCGTTATGAGAACCCGCTCTATATGGTCGAAGATGCTGGAGCAGCCGATTTGATTTCCGGGGGGCGTCTACAGTTGGGTATTAGCAGAGGGTCGCCCGAACAGGTAATCGATGGCTGGCGCTATTTCGGCTACGACTTAGCCGAAGGCGAAACCGACGCCGATATGGGACGCCGTAAAGGATTGGAATTTCTGGAGCGCCTCAAGGGTGTCGGGTTTGCCCAGCCCAACCCTAACCCCATGTTTCCGAACCCGCCAGGCCTGTTACGCTTGGAACCGCACGCCGAAGGGCTGCGTGAACGCATCTGGTGGGGAGCGGCCTCCAACGCAACCGCCATTTGGGCGGCCGAACACGGCATGAACTTGCAAAGTTCAACCTTAAAGTACGATGAAAGCGGCAAACCCTTCCACATCCAGCAGGCAGAGCAGATCAGATTGTATAAAGAAGCATGGAAAAAGGCCGGGCACCAGCGCCAGCCAAGGGTATCCGTGAGCCGGTCTATTTTCGCTTTGGTGAATGAGCAAGACCGTTATTACTTTGGACATGAAGCCAATCGCACTGATAAAATCGGAATAATAGAAAATGACAAACGCACCATTTTTGGACGCAGCTACGCTGCGGAACCCGATCACCTTATCGACGAGTTGGCTAGGGATGAAGCCATTCAGGAAGCGGACACCCTGCTGCTGACGATACCCAATACGCTAGGGGTCGACTATAATGTGCATGTGCTATCGTCTATTTTGGAACACGTGGCGCCGGGATTGGGTTGGCGTTGAAAAAAGCAACTTGGATGTATACATTTAGAAACGCACAACCCAACGAGCTGCCGCAAATATGGGCAATCATCCAATACGCGATTGCTCGTCGGAAAGCAGATGGCAGCCAGCAATGGCAGGATGGCTACCCCAATCCGGAAGTCTTACGCGATGATATCGATAAAGGTGCCGGATTTGTACTGACCGATGGAGAAGCCATTGCCGGTTATTGTGCCGTCATGATCAATGACGAACCTGCATATGGCTCGATCGAAGGGGAATGGCTTACCAACAGTGATTTCGTCGTTTTCCATCGCGTCGCGATTTCCAAGGACCACCTCGGCAAGGGGCTCGCCAAGCAACTGTTGAAACACATTGAGGCTTTTGCGCTGAAAAACAACATAAGCAGCATTAAGGCAGACACGAATTACGATAATCCGGCCATGTTGCGGGTCTTTGAATCGATGGGGTATATTTATTGCGGCGAAGTGTATTTCCGCGGAAGCCCTAGAAAGGCATACGAAAAAGTATTGCCGAGCAAGGCTTCAGCCGCGTCAGTACTGCCCAGTACTCAACAACACTAAGGTACAGGCGCGCATTACATCGATTCCCTGCTGCTGCGCCAAATCTTCCAGTTCAGGGTTTTCGGTGCCCGGATTGAAGATAATCCGTTTTGGATGGGTCTCCAGGATATAATTGTAGTATGCCGGCTGCCGCTGTGGGCCGATGTAAAGGGTCACTGTATCGATCCCTGGGACAACTTCTCCCGCAGGTTGTATTTCCACGCCCGCCGATTCGCCTTTTTTTATGCCGATGTTCACGATGTCGTGGCCCGCGGCTACTAACCGGTGGGCGGCTAGATAGGCATAACGCCCCGGATTGGTCGTAGCACCCAAAATCAATGTCTTCTTTTTTTCCATAGCCATACTCTGCAAAGGTACGGCTATTCTGCCATATATTCCCCTTCCGATGAATAGGCCCCTTGGCGAATGACCGGCATGTCCAGCATATGGTAAAGCTCGTCGAGATGGAGTAGGCTACCATTGGCAAGATTCGCGAGCAGCACAATCGTTACATCGTTGGTAAGGTCTCGCACGTAGATGTTGCGAAAGCCATGCCACCATCCGGTATGATACACCACCCGCTGATTGTCTGTTTCGTAGGTACGCCACCCAAAACCGTAATTGAAGACGCTTCTGGTGGGCTTACTGTAGCCGGCATAGGCCGAATCCAGCGTCTCGGATTTAAGAAGTCGCCCATCGCGCAAGGCGCGGTCAAATAGGTACAGGTCCTGCACGGTGCTGTATATGCCCTTGTCGCCCACCGGGCCATCCTGGAAATTCTGTACGACCGAACGGCGCCATACCTTATCGTGGCCAACTACCCCGTTCGGAATTTTCTCGTAAACGGCTTTGGAATATACGGCCGTGTTTTTCATGCCGGCGGGATCGAACACATGTTCTTTCATATATACTGCGAAATCCTGGCCCGTTACCTTTTCGATAATAGCCGCCAATACCATATAATTGGTATTATTATAAAAAAACCGCACATCTGGATTGGCGTATTTGGCGGGCTTGTGCTTCGCCATTAATGCCATCACTTCGGCATTGGTCATCCCCTTCTGCTTATCGGGCCAAATCTCTTTCTTATCCGTGAAATAAAGGTAGTTCGTTAGTCCCGATCGGTGTGTAAGCAATAGCTTGATCGTTATATCTGGATAAGGGAAATCGGGAAAAAACTCGTCCACCGTCTGTTCCAGTTTTATCTTTCCTTCCTCCACCAACCGCAATATGCCGGTCGCGGTAAGTGGCTTCGACACCGATGCCAATTCAAACTGGGAAGTAATTTCCAAGCTATCCCGCATCAAGTAGTCCGCCCAGCCAAACGCATTTTGGTAAAGAATTTTCCCCTTCTTGGCAATCAATACATTGCCGTTGAAGCCCGACCGGCTGTGCAACCGCTGCATGAACGCATCCAACCGGCTATCGGCTTTGGCCGAGTCATACACCAGCGCTAAGCTATCGCGGTCGTGTTGTTTCCGTTCGGCCCGGGCTCGCTTCTTCTCTGCTGAAGTACACGATGCAACAATAACGGTAACGAATAATAAAAAGAAAAGGCTATTTCTGAACAACGGTTTTGCACTAATTTTCATCTACTATACTTTCATTTCCAACGGCCAGATGGATCCTTTGATGATTAAAGCAACCGAAGCGAGCGCGATGCGCATGAGCCCCTAAGCATTAAATCCTTGTCAATAATCATTGCCAAGTATAATGATCGCTTTAATCACGTCGGGATCTTACGTGGCCGCTAAGGTATTGCAATCGACTTGCAATAGCAACTTTTTTAATACGGAAAGGTAAATCCTATTGAGTTATTTATAACCATTCTAAATATCTGTGTTTTACACAGTTCTGACAGTGGGCAGATGGGAGATGTTGTACTTTTGTTTCCGAAATTACGTGAGCATAGTACAGCCTTGAAGAATCTCAAAGTCATAGCATTCACCCACAAACATGTGGACCTTAAGGATTTAGGAAATCTTGTCATTTGCAACGAAGAGTTGGAGAGTCGGCTGATTAACCTGAAGAATAGCTTTGACATTCCTGAAATTTTTTATGTTGGCACCTGCAACCGCGTGGAATTTGTTTTTTATGGATCGCATGAATTTACACCCTTATTTGTCAAGGAATTCATGCACAAGCTCAATTTCTGTGTTCCCTCC